>CAKPIH010000066.1 GCA_934162325.1 uncultured Bacilli bacterium | reverse complement strand
TTATCTGATACTATTCCAATATGTTTTTTAAATACAACAATATCTCCACCTTGCCACTTATCTATTTTATTTATATCAGTAGTAAGACTAATAGCATTATTATCTAAATATATTTTTAAATTTTGAACTCTTCTAAAATCTATCTTTTTATCAATTGTATCTATATTATATAAATCTTTATTAGCTTCAATATCTTCATTTACTAATTCCATTAAATCATAACCTGCATCTTTTAGGGCAAAAGCTACTACATCAGTGCAAACTCCATATTCATCATTAGGATAACCTGTAGTATAATATTTACTCTTATATTTAGGTTTTGTTTTTATATAAGCTCTTGCATTATTTAATATATCTGTTTGATCATCTATACCATCATTATCTTTATCTATATTACTCTTATAAGTCATTATATTAAAATCTTTATTTGTATATTTCTTATGCTCTATATAATTTAAATGATATAGTACATATAAAATTATAATTATTAATATTATCAATGTAGTAATAATCGTTATTTTCTTTTTCATTTTTCTCCTTTTTTATTAAGCCAATTTATAGTATCTTTTATAGTATCTTTCATATCTCTATTTTTATATCCTAACTCTTCTTTAGCTTTTTTATTACTAAAATTAGAATTAGAGGATAATGTGTATAATGAATACTTTGTAAAGAGAGGTGTTTGTTTTTTTAAATTATAATATGCTTCAAAAAAAGGTGCTATTATTTTTGCTAAACAAATTGGTAATACTATTTTTATTTTTTTTATACCTTGTACATCACATATTAAATCTGATAGTTCTTTGATTGTTATATATTTATTTGATAAGATATAGCATTCTCCTTTATTTTCTTTTTTAGATGCAGTAATAATAGCGGCCGCTACATCTCTAACATCAACAAAATCATATCCTCCTTTTACTGTGGCAAATAGTTTTCCATTTGATACTTCTCTTACTAATTCAGTTAAATGGCTATTACCATAATCATATGGTCCTATAATTCCTGATGGATGAATAATACAAGCATTTAAGTTTTTATTTTTAACTGCATTCATAACATATTTTGCTGCTTCAGCTTTTGTTTTGGCATATAATCCATGAACTTCATTAGGATTGAAATCTGTTATCTCTTCTATTAAATCATTATTTTCTTTTTCTGGAATAGCATGTACACTACTAATATAAATAAGTTTTGCTTTTGTTTCTATTACTTTATCTACTATATTTTTAGTACCATTAACATTTACATTATAAACAAGTGGATTATATTTAGTCTTTATGTATACAACTGCTGCACAGTGAATTACAAATACTTCTTTACCATCTATGTTTTCAAAAAGAGGTAATAAGGTTTCTTTCTTTGTAACATCTCCATAATATATTTTACACCTTAATTTTTCTAATGATTTTATTGATTCGCCATTTAAAACGAAAGCTCTTATTTCATTATTATCATCTTGTTCTAACTTTCTTATAATATTATTTCCTAAAAAGCCATTTGCTCCTGTTACAATATAGATTCTTTTCATAGTTTTCACCTACCAATCTAATAACTTCTATATATAATTATATCATTAATTAGATAAATTAAAAAGAGCTAGAATGAACTGAACCCCAAAAGTTGGACAGTTTATAAATAATTTCTAATTAGAGGATTGTAATCTGTAATTTACAGGGGAC
>CAKPIH010000065.1 GCA_934162325.1 uncultured Bacilli bacterium | reverse complement strand
TAGTTAATGCTTATATATAATAGATATGGATGATATATTACTTGAAGACTAGGGCTTCAAGTAACCCTTTAAGACCTAGACTTAAAGGGATAATAAAAAAGAAGTGATAATATGGATAAAAAAATAAAGGGTGTAATAGTAAGTGAATATCCTTTTGAAGATAATAGTAAGATAATTAATGTTTTTACTGAGAATGGTTTACTAGGAGTCATAGCTAAAGGGGCTAAGAAAGTAAGAAGTCCCTTTTTTAGTACTACTACTAAATTTAATTATGGTAGTTTTAATATTAATTATAAAGAGAATGGTTTATCTAAATTAATTGATGCTGATACTATTAATAGTTATAATAATATTAAGAAAGATATTGTTAAAATTAGTTATGTTACTTATATTACTGAATTAGTAACTAAGGTATATAAACATGATAGTAATAAGAATATATATAAATTATATTTAGATTGTTTAGATAAGATTAATGATAATTATAATCCAGAGGCTATTACTATTATATTAAGATTAAAATTATTAGATTATCTTGGTATTATGCCTATTATTGATAGATGTGTTGTATGTGGTAATACTCATGATATTATTACTATATCTAGTTATCTAGGGGGATATGTATGTAAGAATTGTCTTAGGAATGATAAGGTTATATCTACTAAGAGTATTAAGTTAATTAGAATGTTATATTTAGTAGATATATCTAAGTTAAATAAATTAGATATATCTAAAGATGTATTAAAAGAATTAGAGGAGTTTACTGAGGATTATTATGATCGATATTCTGGAATATATTTAAAAAGTAAGATATTATTAGATACTATTAAATAAAATATAATAGGTGATAGTATGTTATATAAATATTTAATTATTCCTTTTATAGCTGCTCTTATATCACAAACTATAAAGGTAATAATTGAAACTAAGAGGTATCATAAGTTAAATATTAAAAGATTCTTTGATGGTATGGGTGGTATGCCTAGTACGCATAGTGCTTTAACTAGTAGTTTAACTACTATTATATATTTAAATTATGGTGTTACTAGTATTTTATTTGCTTTATCTTTATTTTTTTCTTTAATTGTTATATATGATTCTATGGGTATAAGATATGAGAGTGGTAATCAGGCTAGGGTAATTAATAAAGTTGTTGGTACTAATTTAAAAGAAAAACTAGGACATAATCCACTAGAGGTATTAGCGGGTGTTGTTCTTGGGATAACAATTGGTATTATTATGAATATTATCTTTACTTAGATATTATTTAATAGTATAATTGATTTAGAGAGGAAGAAGTATATGAAGAAAATTATAAATGAATTTAAAACTTTTATAGAAAGAGGTAATGTTGTAGACTTAGCAGTAGGTGTTGTTATGGGGTCTGCTTTTAGTAAGATTGTTACTTCAGTAGTAGATGATTTATTAATGCCTATTATTGGTATTATTATTGGTGGTCATGACTTTAGTAATTTATCTATTAAAGTAGGTGAATCGACGATTAGATATGGTTCTTTAATTAATAATGTTATTAACTTCTTTATTATTGCTTTTTGTATCTTTTTATTAGTTAAATTTATTAATAAACTTACTAGTATTAATAAGAAGAAAGAAGAGAAAAAAGAAAAAAAAGAAGAACCTAAGAAGAGTGAAGAAGTATTATTACTAGAAGAGATTCTTAGTGAACTTAAGAAATCTAATAAGAAATAATTTATATATCCCTATAGGCCTAAGGTCCTATAGGGTATTTTTTAGCCTAGGTCTAAAAAATAAATGGTTTGGTT
>CAKPIH010000064.1 GCA_934162325.1 uncultured Bacilli bacterium | reverse complement strand
TATGCAGAATAAGACATTATCATTTAACTTATATGCTACTGGTAAGAATGCTACATTAAATAGTTAAAGAAGATACTAGTTTATCTTCTTTTTATTTGTATATTTCTAAGTTAGAAAGTACTTCACCGTGAATATAATATCTTATTGTTATTTCTTCCTAGACTATAGGCTAGGAAGAACATGAAAATACCTTGGATTTTCATGAAAGGTATAGTAATTTTAATAAATATATGATAGAATTAAATAAAGAATAGGAGGAAGATATGTATAGTATATGTTTTACAATAGCAGGAGTAATATTCTCTATATTATTATTTATAATATATAGTTTCAAAACAAACTTTAGTATATCAGAAAATAAAATATATCATAGTATAATTATAACTACTATAATAACAGGATTAATAGAAATATATTCATTTATCTTAGTTAAAAATAATATAGCAGTAGATTCTAGTTTATATTTATATACATTAAAATTATTATTCTTAGGTTTTGTAATATGGTTATATTCATTTACTTTATATACAGTAATAGTAACATTAAAACTAAAAGATAAAGATAATGATAGATATAGAATAATCTTAATAATATCATCAATAATCTTTACAATATTATCAATAATAACAATAATATTACCAATAAGTATAAATAAAGTAGGAGATTTATTATTACCAACAGGTAGTGGAGTAGAAATAATATATTTACTCGCAGTCCTATGTTTTATCATTATGATTATATCAATAATATCTAATCATAAAGAACTAAAAAATAAAAAATATTATCCAGTATATTTCTTATTAGTAATACTAGGTATAATGATATTAATACAAAAAATATTTCCAGATTTACTACTAATAAATTTCTCATTATCAATAATAATCTATATTATGTATTTTACAATAGAAAATCCCAATATAAAATTATCAAAAGAATTAAAATATACTAAAGAATTATTAAATAAAAGAAATGAATTAGTTTCAAATACTATAAATAATTTAATTATAAGTATAAAAGAACCCCTTACAGAAATAGCAAACTTTAGTAATAAAAAAATAAATAAAAATAATATATCACTATCTCTAGAAGAAATAAAAGAATTACAAAAAACAACTCTTTCATTAGTAGATAAAGTAAATAAAGTAATGGATATAACTAGAATAGAAAGTAGTGATTATAGTATTAAAGAAAGAAAATATCAAACAAGTAATCTAATAGATAATATTAAAGGAATATTAGAAAAGAATAATATAGAAGTAAATTATGAAATATCTACTTTGCCTAAAGTACTTTATGGTAGTGATATCAATATAGTACAAACATTTTCTTATTTAGTAGATTTTATTAGTAAGAACTTTGAAAACTATACTCTAAGTATTAAAATATCTAATTTATTAGTTAGAAATAAATGTCATTTAAAATTCTCTCTAGTCGTAGATTCTAAATATAATAATCTAGATATGTATGAAAAAGATAATAAATATACATTATCAAACAAATCTATAGAATATGAAATATATGAAAAATTAATAGATTTACAAAGAGGACATAATTTTATAAGTAAAGATGGAAGTAAAGTTATATTTGAATTTTCTTTCTATCAAAGACAAGAAGAAGTAAAAGAAATTAATGATAACGAAGAAATAGAATACTTTGATGCCAGTGATAAGAATGTTTTAGTAGCTCTTAATAGTCATAATGATATAAGAAATCTATCAGAACTACTAATGAATTATAATGTAAATATAACAACCGCAGGTAGTGTAAATGAACTAAATGAATTACTTAGTAGTAATAAAACATTTGACTTAGTATTCCTATCAGATCATATATATGGAATAGATAATTATGATATTAAGAATACTAATGACTTTAAAAAAACAATTAATAAATTATCCCTAGTTGCAGGTTATAAATTAGAGATAGTATTAGTTACTCTAAATGATTATCAAAAAGAAAATATTGAGTACCTAACATTACCTATATCTAAAACTAAATTAGATGAT
>CAKPIH010000063.1 GCA_934162325.1 uncultured Bacilli bacterium | reverse complement strand
TGGAGCAGGTGATGAGAATCGAACTCACGCAGTCAGCTTGGAAGGCTGAGGTTCTACCATTAAACTACACCTGCATCAGTAGGCAATAATAATGATACTATAAAATTGCCTATCTGTCAATTATTTTATGCAAATTTCTTAAAAAAATTACATTTTTTACATAAAAAACGGCAAAAATAATTAATTTTTAATCGAATTAGGATTAATTAAACTAAGACTTACCCTATTCTTTTTTAATGAAATATCATCAACATAGCAAGTAACAATATCTCCAACTGATACAACTTCATTAGGATGTTTAATGTACTTATCAGTCATTTTAGATATATGTACTAGTCCATCATCATGTAAGCCAATATCAATAAATGCTCCAAAATCCACAACATTTCTAACAGTACCAGATAATTCCATACCTACTTTTAAATCTTCTATTTTAAGAATGTCACTTTTTAATAGAGGTTTGTCAAAGTCATCTCTAAAATCTCTATTAGGTTTAGAAAAACATTTAATAATATCTTCTAAAGTATAAATATCTGTGCCTAGTTTTTCACTAACTTCTTTAATATTAATTGCACCAAGTACATCATTAAGTTTCTTACTACCAAGATCATTAATACCAAAGCCATACATATCAAGAAGTTTACTAGCAGTACCATAACTTTCTGGATGAATAGAAGTAACATCCATTGGATTAGTACCATCAATAATTCTCATAAAACCTATAGATTGTTCATATGCCTTAGGAGTTAGTACCTTCTTTTTCATAAGTTCATCTCTAGATAAAACTTTTCCATTTTCTTCTCTGTATTCAATAATCTTATCAATATTACTTTTAGTAAGACCAGAAATATATTTAAGTATAGACCTACTAGCAGTATTAACATTAACACCAACATTATTAACACATTTAGATACAACAAAGTCAAGAGATTCATCTAACTTTTTTTCATTAACATCATGTTGATATTGACCAACACCAATACTCTTGCTATCAATTTTAACAAGTTCAGATAAAGGATCTTGTAATCTTCTAGCAATACTAATAGCACTTCTTTTTTCAACTGTTAAATCAGGAAATTCTTTAATAGCTAAGTCACTAGCAGAATAAACACTAGCACCAGCCTCACTAACAATAATATATTTAATTTCTTTATCTCTGTATTCACTAATAGTCTCAGCTACTAATTTCTCACTTTCTCTAGAAGCCGTACCATTTCCAATAGCTACAATATCAATATTATACTTTTTAAATAAATCTTTTAAAGTCTTCTTTGATTCTTCCCATTTATTATGCGGTTCATGTGGATAAATTACCGAAATATTAAGAACACTAGAAGTAGGACTAACAACAGCAAGCTTACATCCTGTTCTAAATGCCGGATCAAAACCAAGTACAGTAACATCTTTCATTGGTGGAGTAAGAATTAAATTCTCTAAATTTTCTCCAAACACCTCAATAGCGGCTTCTTCACTAACTTCTTTAAGTTCACTTCTAACTTCTCTCTCAATACTAGGAATAATTAATCTCTTATAACTATCTCTAATCGCAGTCTTAACAATATCACTAGCCATAACTTTATCATTTTTAATAATTTTATTTTCTAAATATGAAATAATATAATCATCATCAACAACCACATTAACACTAAGTACTCCCTCTTTTTCACCTCTATTAATAGCAAGTACTCTATGCGGTTTAATAAATTTAACTCTCTCTTCATAATCATAATACATTTCATAAATACCATTTTCATCAGTACTATTCTTTTTAAGTTTAGTTTTAATAATACCATGATTCATCATATTATTTCTAATCCATTTACGATAACTAGCATTATCACTAATCCACTCTGCTATAATATAACTAGCCCCAGTAATTGCTTCATCAACACTTTTAACATTATCATTAAGATAAGACTCTGCTATCTTTTTAACATCAATATCTTTAAAAGACATAATAATTTTAGCTAGAGGTTCTAATCCATTCTTAATAGCCTCCGTAGCCTTAGTCTTTTTCTTTTCTTTATATGGTCTATAAATATCTTCTACTTCTACTAATTTTTCACACTTTAAAATATTATCTCTAATTTCATCAGTTAGTAAACCTTTCTCATCAATTAATCTAATAACATCTTCTTTTCTTTTTAATAAATTTTCTTGATATTCATATACCTCATTAATACTTCTAATCTGTTCTTCATCTAAAGCACCAGTAACTTCTTTTCTATATCTAGCAATAAAAGGTATTGTAGCTCCTTCTCCTAATAACTTCAAAGTAGCAATTACACTATCTTTTTTTATACC
>CAKPIH010000062.1 GCA_934162325.1 uncultured Bacilli bacterium | reverse complement strand
TTAGCATGGTCTTTACTATCATTAGTAATTGCATTCTTTGCTACTTGTTTTCTTTCAATATTTTGTCTAATTTCAGATTTTAATAGATAAATACTAATATCCCTATTAATTTTAGCAATCATTTCATCAAATAATTGATAACCTTCCATTGTGTATGCCTGAAGAGGACTAGTATTAGCATAACCTCTAAGACCAATACCATCTCTTAAGTGACTCATCGTAGAAATATGTTCCATCCAGTAATTATCAATAACTCTAAGAGAAATAGCCTTTTCAAACTCATCTCTAACTTCTTCTGGAATATCTTCTAATTTTTCTTCATAATCCTTTAGAGCATTTTCATATATCAAATCAATAACTTCACTAGGATGTTTACCATTAATTTCAGATAAGTTAATTCTATATTTTCTAAGTAAGTTTTCATTTACAGCCTCAAGTATTTCACTATAATCATTTTCTTTTAGTTTATTACTCTCCACTAAATGTGAATTAACAATATCACTAATATATTCTTTAAAACCATTAAGAACTGTTTCATGAATAGAATCATTATCTAATATTTCGTTTCTCTTACCATAGATAATTTCTCTTTGATTATTCATAACATCATCGTAGTTAAGAAGTTGTTTTCTTATATCAAAGTTATTACCCTCAACTTTTCTTTGAGCAGATTCAACAGTTTTAGAGAACATCTTATTTTGAATAGCCATATCCCCGGTAAAACCTAGATTTTTAAGCATATCTTTATATCTATCAGAACCAAATCTAACAAGAAGGTCATCTTCAAAAGATACAAAGAATTGAGTAAAACCAGGGTCTCCTTGTCTACCACTTCTACCTCTAAGCTGATTATCTATTCTTCTAGATTCATGTCTTTCACTACCGATAACACATAAACCACCTAGTTCTTTAACACCTTCACCAAGTTTAATATCTGTACCACGACCAGCCATATTGGTAGCAATAGTAACAGCACCTTTTTCACCAGCATGAGCAATAATTTCAGCCTCTCTAGCATGATTCTTAGCATTTAATACTTCATGAGGTATCTTCTTTTTAGTAAGCATTTTACTAAGTAGTTCAGAAGTTTCGATAGCAATAGTACCAACAAGTACTGGTTGACCAGTAGCATGTCTATTTTCTATTTCTTTAATAATAGCATTATACTTACCTTCTTTACCAGGATATAATAAGTCAGTAGCGTCTTCCCTAATAACTGGTTTATTCGTAGGAATTTGAATAACAAACATATTATAAATATTTCTAAACTCTTCTTCTTCAGTCTTTGCAGTACCTGTCATACCAGCAATCTTGCTATACATTCTAAAGTAATTTTGGAAAGTAATCGTAGCAAGAGTTTTAGTTTCTTGTTGAATCTTAACACCTTCCTTAGCTTCAATTGCCTGATGAAGTCCATCAGAGAAGGCTCTACCTTTCATAAGTCTACCAGTAAATTGGTCTACGATAACAACTTCACCATCTTGTACAACATAATCAACATCTAAACTCATAGCATAATTAGCCTTAAGAGCTTGATTAATATGATGTACTAAAGCTGTATTATTAATATCATATAAATTATCTAAATGAAAATGTTCTTCGGCTTTTCTACTACCTTCGTCAGTTAAACTAACAGCCTTAGATTTTTCATCCATAATGTAATCTTCATTTTCTTTTAAACTTTTTACATATCTATCAGCATCAATATATAGATTAGCAGACTGCATAACTCCACCAGATATAATAAGAGGAGTTCTAGCCTCATCTATTAAGATAGAGTCAACCTCATCGACAATACAATAGTTAAGAGGTCTTTGTACTCTATTTTCCTTTTTAACAACCATGTTATCTCTTAAGTAATCAAAACCAAGTTCATTATTAGTACTATATAAAATATCACAGTTATAAGCTTCTTGTTTTTCTTTAAAAGAAAGTTCTCTTAAGTTAAGACCTACAGTAAGACCTAAGAACTTAAATATACTACCCATCCATTCAGAATCTCTAGTAGACAAAAATTCATTAACTGTAACGATATGAACTCCCTTACCAGTTAAAGCATTTAAATAAGCAGGAAGTACACAAGTAAGTGTTTTACCTTCACCAGTTTTCATCTCTGCAATATTACCATAATGGATAGCAAGACCACCAAGTAATTGGCAGTAGAACGGTTTCATTCCAAGACATCTATAAGCAGCCTCTCTTGCAACAGCAAAAGCCTCAACTAAGATATCATCAAGAGTTTCTCCATCTTCTAATCTTTTCTTAAATTTATCAGTATAACTAGCAAGTTTTTTATCAGATAATTTACTCATTTCTTCATCAAGAGCATCTATTTGATCTGCTAATTTACTAAATCTATATAATTCTTTATACTCATTATCAAATAATTTTTTTAGTGTTTTAAACATCAAATCATCTCCTAGATAATATTTTACTATATTTTAACTAAAAAAACTAGTAAATATTTAATATTTCCTTTATTTTATTGTAGTTTCACCT
>CAKPIH010000061.1 GCA_934162325.1 uncultured Bacilli bacterium | reverse complement strand
GGATTTTCATGAAAGGTAATAAATATATTTATTTTTTTATAATTTTATGATATATTATTATCATAGAGGAGAATAGATATGAATAAACCAGTTAGAATTGATAGTAGTAATAAGATTGATTATAATATAGAGATGTATATTAAACCTGAGTTTGTTTATGTACCACTTGAAAATAAGAATGGTATTACATATAAGTATTTAGTTAAAGAAGGAGATTATGTATATAAAGGAATGATTGTTGCTATTAATAAGGATAATAATTTTCCTGTACATAGTTCGGTATCTGGATATGCTGTATGTGGTACTAATAAATTAATTAGTAATGGTAAAAGAATTAAATGTGTTGTTATTGAAAATGATTTTAAAGAAAAATATGAAAAGAGTAAATTAAAAAGTAAAGATATTAATAGTTATACTAAAGAATTATTTATTAATGATTTAAGAGATAATGGTATATCAGGACTTGGAGGAGCTGATTATCCTACTTTTTTAAAGTATAGTATGGATAATATTAGATGTTTAATTGTTAATGGTGTAGAATGTGAACCATTTGTTTCTTGTGATAAAGCAGTTATGGCTAATTATGCTGATTCTATATTAGAGACTATTGATAATATATTAGAAATAGTAAAGATACCTAGAGCTATTATAGCAGTTAAAAGTAATGATATTAAATCAATTAGAATGTTTAATAAATATATTAAGACTTATCCTAATATTAGTTTAAGGTTAGTAGAGGATGCTTTTCCTAATGGTTGGGAAAGATTAGTAGTTAGAAATACTCTTGGTATAGAATATGATAAATATCCTAGTGAAAAAGGTATTATTGTTAATAATGTTTCTACTATATATGCTATATATGAAATGTTTAAATATAATAGACCTCTTACTGAGAGAGTTATTACTATAACTGGTCCTGGTATTAAGAAAAAGAAAAATGTTAAAGTTAAAATAGGAGCTTTAGCTAGTGAGATTATTAGTAATTTAGATGGATATAAAAATATAAAGAATCCTCTCTTTATTGTTGGAGGACCAATGATGGGTAAGAGTATGCCTTGTGATGATGTTGTTATTACTAAAGATGTTACTTCTATTATTGTGATGGAAGATCATTTTGAAAAGAATTTACCTTGTATTAAATGTGGTAAATGTACAATGGTATGTCCTGCTAATATTATGCCAGTACTTATTATGGAAAATATTGATAATATAGATAATTTAAAGAAACTTAAATGTAATAAATGTATAGGATGCTCATTATGTAGTTATATTTGTCCTTCTAAAATAGAAGTTAGAGAATTTGTTAATATTGCTAAAGAGAAGGTGAATCATAAATGAAAGAATTTAAAGTAAGAAGTGGTAACTTTCTAAAGAGTAGTAATAGTACTTCTAATATGATGTATACTATATTAGTTGTTTTAATTCCATTTATTATATTTTCTACATATAAGAATGGTATTTATCCAATTATAAAAGGTTATGGTAATTTATATTTAGTATTTAAACCACTTATATTTGCTTCAGTAGCTAGTTTATTTTGTATTGTTACTGAATATTTATATTATTATATTAGGAAAGATAAAAGAAGTTTTTATAAGTTATTTAGTGAAAGTTATGCTATTATACCAGGAGTATTTTTATCACTTATTATTCCTATTAATACTCCTATATGGTTAGTAATAATAGGTAGTATTATAGCTAGTTTATCTAAAGTATTAATGGGAGGTTTAGGTAAAAATAAATTAAATCCTGCTTTAGTAGGTAGTTTATTTATTACAGTTATCTTTTCATCACTAACTGGTGGTTATCTTAATCCTTATGAAGTAGATGTAGTAAGTAGTGCTACTCCTCTTACTAATATGACCGCTAGTGGATATTTAGTTACTTATGATAATTTAGTTAAACCATATGGTAGTTTATTTAACTTTTTATTTGGTAATATACCAGGAGCTATTGGAGAGACTTGTAGTTTACTTTGTATTATTGCTTTTATATATTTAACTTACAAAAAAATAATTAAATGGAGAATACCTACTAGTTATATTGGTAGTGTAACTATTATTAGTATTATTATTTGTTTAACTAAAGGTATAGGTATGTGGTTTATTCTATTTAATATACTTAGTGGTGGTTTACTTTTTGGGGCAGTATTTATGGCTACTGATCCAGTAACTACTCCTATTACAAGAAGAGGACAAGTAATAAGTGGTATACTTATGGGTATTATTACTATGGGTATTAGATATTTAACACCATTACCAGAAGGAGTACTTATATCAATACTTATAGTTAATATTATTACTATATTTATTAATAAGTTAAGTGTTAAATTATATGATAAAAAGAATATAAGTAATATTATATTAATTGGTATTATTCTTTTGTGTATTATATCTTCTTTTGTAATAGGTAAGAATATTATTACTAAGCCATTAGATGATACTTATGAAATATTATCTAAGGTTAAGGATGGGACTACTACTACATATGAAGTTAAAGGTATGGGATATGCTGGTAAAGGTAGTATAAAATTAAAGATTATCTTTACTAATAATAATATTTCTAATATTGAAGTAATTAGTAGTCATGAAACTTATACTAATATGATATATAGTAATGATTATTTAAATAAAATTATTAATAATCAAAATAATCTAGATAATTTAGATACTATTAGTGGTTGTACTTATACTAGTAAATATTTAAAAGAAATTGTAGAGAAGACTAAAGAAGACTATAATAAATAGTTTTCTTTTT
>CAKPIH010000060.1 GCA_934162325.1 uncultured Bacilli bacterium | reverse complement strand
GCTACTCTTTGAACTAATCCCATAGCAATCATTAAACATATAGTATAACTTCCACCATATGATAAGAATGGTAATGGTACTCCTGTTAAAGGTATCATACCCATTACACCAAATAAATTAACAATAATATGCGTAAGTAAATAAGCAAATACTCCGTAGCAGATTAAACTTCCTCTTAAATTACTAGCTCTTCTAGATATCTGAATAATTCTAAATAATACAAAAGCATAAGCACATAATATAACAATACCTACAATTAAGCCCCACTCTTCTACTACAATAGGAAAGATAAAGTCAGTATAAGATTCCGGTAAGTATAAATATTTCTGAGTAGAAGCTCCTAGTCCTTGTCCTTTTAAACCACCATTCTTAAAAGCAATAAAGCCATTACATAACTGATATCCCGTTTTATCTTGATATCTTTCACATGGATCTAAAAAGTTTAAACGATCTAATTGATAACTTTGAAGTATCTTACCTCCAGTAGTAATAAATACTAAGACTACTACTAAGATACCTCCTAAGAATATTTTATTAAAAATACTTCGATTCTTTTTACTAATTGGTACTCCATAAAACATCATTAATGTTATTAATCCTATTATAATAGAAGTTCCCATATCCGGCTGAATAATTACTAAACCAATTATTATAAAAGCAACAATAATAGGTTTAATAATATTCCACTGATTATCTAATCTATCTTTATTCTTTTCATAATAACTACTTAAATATATAATTAAAGCTACTTTAGCAAATTCTGATGGCTGTATAGTAATTGGACCTATCTTATACCAAGAAACAGCATTCTTAGCATTATGTCCAAGAAATGGTAATCCAATTAAAGCTAGTATTATTACACCTATAATAAAGATATCTAACTTTTTATAGTTTTTAGTAGGAAATATTATCATAAAACAAAATAATATAAAACCTATTACTAAGAATATAGCATGTCTTAAAAAATAATGATATGGACTATAATTATAACGCATATATGACTCCATTGAAGAAGCACTTAATATCATTATTAAACCAAATATAAAAAAGATAAAAGTAACTACTAATAATGGTTTATCTAATTTTGATAATAACTTCTTCATATTCTCACCTATTATTATAATAGCATACTTTTATTCTTTTGAAAACCATATTTTTATTATTTGACATTTCTTTATCTATTTTATGAAAAGCTTAACATCTTTTCATATTGTTTATAGCCTTAGTCTATAAACAAACAATTATAAGATATTATATTCGGGGTGAACACCTAAAATACTTATATTTATTTATTACTCAGCACTTTCTAGTAGTGCTTCTAAATACCTCATATTATTTCCTATTATATAAATATAATTATCTCCTAGTTCTTCTTTTAATATATTTATTTTTTCTTCTAATAACTTAGTATCTAGTTCAAATATTTCTATATAATTTAATATTATATCATTTATAAAATAGAAATTATATTTCTTTAATAAGTTATATACTTCTTTAAAATTATCTTCATCCAATGTTTTTAGATATTCATACTCATAATTATCTAAAACCATATTATAATAAAATTCATCTAAATATCTTTCTAAAAACATATTACTTTTCCTTTTCTTTCTTTTTATATTTTTCTATTAATTCTTCTAGTGATACTCCATAAGTAACTTGCATATTAGTATTACTCATATTATAGATTGGATTTAATTTACCATCTATTATTATATCTATATTGTTATCTAATAAATATATAGTCTTAGCATAAAGTTCGTTATAAGATATATTTTTTACATCTTCATATGGTATTGAATATTCATTACATAATTTTTGCTTTTTACCTTTTCTTATTCTAATTTCACATATCATTCCTATCTGTTCCAATAGTTCTTTTCTTTCTGGTAATAATTTTCCTTTTCTATACATTTGACGTTGCCAATTTTGCCATTGTCTTAAATTATAACCATTTTCATCATAATCTATTCCATTTAATGTTTTAAAATTTTGCTCCATTTCAAGACTACCATATTTTTTAAAATAAGATTCTACTAAAGTATACATTTGATTCCATACTTCATCATTATCTCTAGTCTCAAAACGCATTCCTAACTTTTCTAATAATTCCTCCCTCTCTTTAGATAATTTACTTTTTTTATACATTTGACGTTGACTAACCAACCACCACCCTAAATTATAACCGTTTTCATCTTCATCTGTTCCATTTAGTGTTTTAAATTTAGAAGGTATCTCAAGATTACCATATTCTTTAAAATATAATTCTGCAAGCATATACATTTGAGTCCATACTTCATCATTATCTCTAGTTTCAAAACGCATTCCTATCTTTTCTAATGATTCCTCCCTCTCTTTAGATAATTTACTTTTTTTATACATTCGACGTTGACTAACCAACCACCCCCCTAAATTATAACCGTTTTCATCTTCATCTGTTCCATTTAATGTTTTAAATCTAGAAGGTATCTCAAGATTACCATATTCTTTAAAATATAATTCTGCAAGCATATACATTTGAGTCCATACTTCATCATTATCTTTAGTCTCAAAACGTATTCCTATCTTTTCTAATAATTCTATTCTATCCTTAGATAATTTACATTTTTTATATGCTTGACGTTGATTGATTAACCATATTCCAAAATTATAACCATTTTCGTCATAATCTATTCCATTTAACGTTTTAAATTTTTTTGATATCTCAAGATTACCATATTCTTTAAAATACGTTTCTGCAAGCATATACATTTCAGCCCAATCAACAATATTATGAACAATTTCAAAACGCATTCCTATTTGTTTTAAT
>CAKPIH010000059.1 GCA_934162325.1 uncultured Bacilli bacterium | reverse complement strand
TAATATCTATACTCTCACCAGCAGCTAGTGTAACATCTTTTTTTATAATACCATTAGATAAACTAGATAAAGTAGTAACACTACCATCATCTACTTTTACTTTAATATATTGTGAATCAATAGTAGTACTACTACTACCAGTAGACAATAATTTAATATTAAACTTATAATTCAAATTACCAGTATTAGTAATAGTAAAAGTATAAGGTGTACTAGTAGAACCAACACTATCTTCTACCGGTAAAGCATCAGATAAACTAATAGTACTACCTTTACTACTAGCAGTTATAGATAAAGTACCAGTAGAATATCCTTCAGTATTCTTAGAAGTTTCTTCATGATAAAATAATGAATAAGTAGAATTAAGTAACGAAAATCCTATCAAAGAAACTGCAATAGCAGCAACTACAATAATAATCTTCTTTTTATTTTTTATAAAAAACTCTTTATCCATAATTATCCTTTCCTTTCATTATTTAGATTCAATATACACTTTCATAGTCCCAACAAAACCACTATTCATATACTCATTAGTTATATCTTCATAACTAACCCACATACCAACTTTAACAGTTAATTTACTTAATTTATCAATCTTACCCTCATAAATTAAATAATTATTTTTACCATTTTTAATACCACTAGTATTATCTAATTTCTTATCAAGAACATTATTAATAATCTTATTACCATTAACATATATATTATAATTAATATATTTACTAGGTAATTTTTTACTAATTTTATACTTATCATAATTATTACTCTCTTCAAGTACTATCATATAATTAGATACAGTATTATTCTTATTTTCTAATTTAATATCTTTAATATCCATAATATCTTTAATTTCAATAACATCTTTCTTATCATTATCAATAATCTCAAAAATATTATCATTATATCTAATATGTTCACTATTTTTTACCATAACATTAAGATTATTATAAATAATTTCAGCATATCCATTATCAAAATATATAATTTTAATATTATCTTTAGTTTTCTTTTCATCAACTTTAGCATACTTAATATCATCAACAATTATATAATCTTTTTCTTTTATAGTACCATCTGAATATGTATATTTATTTCCATCTTTTGATATAGGAGTACTAACACCACTTAAAGTAGTAAAGAATTCATCATCATTACTTGTAATATCACTATTTCTAACAAATAATTCAACTTTATCTTTTATAACTATAACACTACCATCAGATAAATAAATAAGATTAATATTATATTTATCATTTTTCTTATATTCACCACTTAAATCATTAGTAATAGCCTTAGAATCAATTACTCCACTTTCAGTTATACCATAATTACCATTAACCGAATATATTCTTTTATAACTACCATCAGCATATTTTACAATAGCAGTCCTATCAGAATAAAAAGCAATAACACCCTTAACCTTACCTTTATTTTTATCTTTAATAGAAACTTCTTTTAATTTAATAACAACACCTCTTAAATTATTATCTTGTATTAAATTACTATCAAAAACTTTTTCAGCATATTCTTTAGTAATAGGAGTACCATTTACAATACTATTATCATCTCCATCAAAAGAAACAACTACACCATTTTGTTCATACATAACAATAGAAGATTCTTTCATATTACCAAATATCAAAGTAATAGCAATAATAAATACTGATACCGATAAAAGAAGGGAAATAGCAAGTAAAAGTCTTCCATTCTTAATAAGAAAAAGAACAAAAGGACTATGATATTTTCTTTCTTCTTCTAAAGTTATTTTATTTTCATCTTCGTCATATTTTTTAACAAAGAATTTATTATTTCTAATCATAATTTCACCTTCTTACAATTGATACTTCACTCTTTTTCTTAACAACTTTATTTTTAACATTTTTACCTAATTTAACAATATCATAAGATAGTATTGCTAAACATGGAATTAAAACAACGATAATAAGTCCACCTTTAGTAGCAAGTATACTCTGAATATATCCAATTTTAGGTATCTTAAAAATAACTTCACCAATAATATTAGTATCCTCAGCTAAAGTAAAATCAGCAGTATTATTAGCATCTCCCTTAGTCTGAAAAGTGTATTTATTATTAGTAGCATCATAATATTTTGCTTTAATTCTATGAGTTACAATTATATTAGAAAGTCTAGGATCTGAAGATAAGAAAGTAATAATATCACCAACTTCTAAATCTTTAGCCTCTCTCTTTTTTGTAACTACTACATCTTTAGGCATTATCTCAGGAACCATTGACCCAGTAAGTACAACATAAGCATTATAAATAGGAGGCGATGTATCCCCTTTAGCAGCTCTAATCTTAATGTCCGCAACATAAGCAAGAAGCATAAGACCAACTAGTAATAACCAAATAAATATAGCATATGATATAACACTAGTAATAAACCTAAGTGGTTTTATTTTTTCTTTAGTTACATGTACTTTATAATGTCTTACTCCAAAATAATTATTATTAATATCTAAATATGAATCCATACTCTCACTCCTATTTATTCTAAAATAATTATACAGTAATTTTTTAAATATTACAATGATTTTAACAAAAAAAATTGACAAAGAAACATCTGTTTGATATAATTAACTATGTAATGGGGCTGCTTATGGCTTCGACGAAAATATAAGTATTTAATTAGCAAGACGTGCTCTTCGCGTAAAGAAGAAAATTAAACATAACTGGAAACAGCTATAAAAACGCTGTTGCTTATGCCTAACCAATAGGCAGCAACAGGTTCTACTAATTCTTTGTCTGTGAGAATTAGCTAGGACTTATAAAGCAGACTATATTATGATTTAAGTTTAGACTTCATAACGAACAACTATAAACTAGCAAGTAATTACGATTGTAGGTTGTCTATTTACTTTGCGAATCTGATAACCTAATAATCTTGTAGAAGGTTAAATAACTTTATTTGCGGACAGGGGTTCGAGTCCCCTCAGCTCCACCAGATTGATAGGAAACTCGAACTTTTATAAATTCGAGAGTAATAAATTACTAACAGAAATGTTAGTTTTTTTGT
>CAKPIH010000058.1 GCA_934162325.1 uncultured Bacilli bacterium | reverse complement strand
ATGGTTAGTCTATTTCCTTTTTATATTAATTGTATATTTTGAATTACCTCGGTAATTACTGTCTTTATCAAAATCATCTTCATCATAAGTAAATGCTGTTAAGGTAATACTCTCTACTTCATCTATTTCATCTACAGCATATAATTTAACTGAAGTCATGAGTGTATTATCATTTACATTTTCTAAATGACTATAGAAGCCATTTGGAGCATTGACATCGTCATAGAAGTATATATAGAAATATTTACTATATCTAAAAATATCTGGTTCTAAGAAGGTACTATTATTTGAGGTACCATCTTTTAATGTATATCCTATATTATAACCTATTTTATATTTATTAATATCTTCATATTTATCGTAATATTTTTGCCATGTATCTTTAAATTTAGTACCATTTATTGTTTTGTCATCAGTTAGAAATACTTCAAATGATCCTATATCTACCCCATTTGTAAGGTTTGTATAGTAGGTATCTTCGATTACTTCTTTATTATAGTAATTATTATTACTTAAGAATATTCCTAATTTTATAGGATTATTATCAATATATGTGTCTTTTACTTCTTCTTTTACTATAGGTTCTTTATGTTCTTCTACTACTTTTTCTTTAGTACACCCACTGATAAGAAGGAATACTACTAGGATAATTAATTTAATTTTTTTCATAAATACTATCTAACTCCTTTAATATTGTTTCTTTAGAACTTTCTATAAAAGTGATAATATCATCTATTTTAAATAAATATTTTTTACCTTTTTTCGCTTCTTCAATTAAAATTCCTGTTTTATTTACTATTAAATCTAATCTATTCATAGGTATTTCACTAATTATATTTGGTATATATGGTATTTCTTCATAAAATATTTTCATTGGGAAATTATATCTATCTATTAACTGATTATTTAAGTTTGAATAATCGTTATAAACATAATATTTAAATGTTTCTTCGGTATATTTTACTAATGTTCCATCTAATTCTTTAATATAATTACCTTTAATTACATTAGGTATGAAATATTTAAACCATAAATAGTCAGTATATAAATGTATATAATAACCTAATACAAAGTCATCATTTAAATAATTACCATATTTATCTAAAAATTTATTTATATTTGGAATATTATTATTTACATTATCTAAAAAATGACTATAAAATTTAGTTTCTCCTAGTAACTTAGAAATATCTGGAGCTATTGTTCCTATTAATAATTTTTTACTATCTCTGTTAATAGTTTTATTTATTTCATTTGCTATACATATATGTATTACTGAAGATGCCATTATCTTGTACCTTTTCTACTTTTTACTTCAACTAAATTAGTAAGTTGTTTAAGAGTGATTTCACCTAATTCTAATTGTTTATTTAATTTTTCTTCAGTGGTAACGTCGGGTATCATTCTATTTGCCATTGTTTGATACATGGTCATATCATTATTGGCTTTTTTAGCAAAGACTCCTACTACATTATAAATATTATCTTTAATATGTTTAAATACTATTCTTACTTGATCAGATCTTAACTCCATAAATCCTACTGAATTTCCATCCTTTTTTAAATGTTTTACTTCACCATTAGCACTTTGACCATTTATAAAATTATTAATTAATTCTAATACTGTATTATAGTATTCATAAGGTACATTATCCATATCTCCTATTATTTTTGCTTTAGTAGGATTAACAAGTGATGCAGAAAAATTAATTTTTTTTCAGCTTGTAATTCTTTTTCTTCTTCATCAGTTAAAGTAGTGTTTTCTTCATCTATTATAACTTCATTACATTTATCGTAATAATCTCTTATTATTAAATATTTATTTAATTCCATATAATAATCTTCAATTATTTCTCTTCTATTTCTTCTAAAAGAATAAGTATCTTTTTCTAATAATAGATTATAATAACTAATTAATTCATTACTTATGTTATTTAATACTTTGATAATAATATAATTATATTCATTATTTTCAAGATCATATCTTTCATAATTTTCTAATATACGAACAATATCTTCTTTTTTATTAGCATACCTTAAGGTATTAATAGCTTCATTAACCATTTTATCTAGAAATTCTTTTCTTTGAATTATTACTTCAGGTTCTTCAATCACCTCATAGCCGGCATTTAGTATATTGGGAACATTATTATATTGTTCTTTAGCAAATTCTTCCTCTTTTTTATTTTGCATTGTCTCTGATGTTAAATTACGATTATAAAACTCTAAATCATTAAGACAAAGAATGGCTTCTTTACTGGTTATTTCTCCCGATAACTCATAATAATTAATGATTTTTTCTATGTCCCTTAGAGTATATTTATTAGCTTCAATTGGATTTTTGACCCTTATTGCAATTCTAGCTACTCTCGCAGAATTTACTGTTTTTCTGATTCTATTCATCCTACTTTCAAGAGTTAGGAGTCTTTGATTTAATGTATAATAATCTTTATCTATAATACCACTAAAATTTTGTAATTCACTTTCAGCATCATAAGTTCTGTTTATTAATTTATATAGTAATTTATAAAATTCTTTTTTATATATATCGTCATGATAAATACTATTTAATAAAACATCAATAATTATTTTTCCATCTATAATAGAATCAAAACCGGAGTTAAAATAATTCATTAATTCTTTAAATAATTGTTTCCTAGTTTTTAAATTCTCATATTCTTCACGCAGTTCATCATATTCTGCTATGTATTTATCTAATAATTCTTTTAATTTACTTTGCATTTTTATACCTCTTTCTATAATATTATTATATCAGATATTAAGAAAAAAACAAGCCTTAATTAAAGGCTAGTTCTACATCTATATTTTCATCATTTATAGCTATTGTTAAGAAAATAATACCACTAATTAGTACTAGAAATGATCCTATAAATGAGGCTTTAGTAAGTATTATCTTCTTGTTTGTGTCACTACTATTTAATTTTAAGATATCTTCATAACTATTCTTAGTAAAATGATAATATATTATTACTAATATACTAAATATTATTATAAGTAAACTTTGATATTCTCTTCTTGCGTCTTCGTCATTATATAATAGATATTTTTTTTCTTTACTATTGGCATAATAACTTAGAATTATTATTATTATATATATTATCCATATTAAATTTTCTTCTTTTATATCTTCTAATTTATCTAGTTTATCATTCATATTATATAATATTATTTATTTATTTATTAATACCATAGAATAATTTTATATTTATTAATCTATTTACATATCTATACATTATATTAACTAATTCCATTATTATCTCACTTTCTATACTTAGTATAACATTTAATTATTAAAAATAAAATACATATCATTACTGATAGATATGTTTAATTATTAAAATTATGGTGCCAAATATAAGAATCGAACTTATCTCTAAGCATTACGAGGGCCTTGTTCTACCACTAAACTAATTTGGCACAATATAATTATAATATATTTTTATTATTTTGAAAAGATATAATTATTACCTTTCATGAAAATCCTAGGTATTTTCATGTCATTACTAGCCTGTAGTCTAGTAATGAATAATTATTAGAT
>CAKPIH010000057.1 GCA_934162325.1 uncultured Bacilli bacterium | reverse complement strand
GTCTAAAAATATATAAATAACTGCAGTATTTTACCATACTGCAGTCATTTAATTACATATTATTTTCTATTTCTTTTATTTCTTCAATTGTTTTACCAGTTATTTCTGAAATGAATTTATAGTCTGTCTTTTTAGCTAACATACTCTTTATAATAGAAATGGTATTTTCTTCTTTGCCTTCTTCTCTTAGGCCATTTTCAATGCTCTCTCTTTTTCATCTCTCATTTCTTTCGTTACGATATGCTGCAACTATTTCTTCATCACCATTTACTGCTCTAATGCTATTTAAAAATCTTTCTTTCTTCGCATTTAACTCCTAGTTATTCTCTAAATAGATTATTTCTAAGTCATATCCATTACCTCCTTCATATATTAATACACTTTTATTTTTGGTTTTTACCTCTATTTGTAATAATTATTGATTATTTTTATGACCTTAGGCATAAAAATACCTCGGAAAACTTAAGTTTACTTAAGGTTGTAGAGGATATGAAAAAGAAATAAATTTATTTAGCAATCTCTATTGACAATTGCTAAAATAGTGGTATAATATAGATGTATAAAAAGGAGGATGATGAATATGAATATGAATAATCCATATGAAGAAAATCTACAAAAACCATTAGAAAAATATGGTCGTGATATTACTAAGGCCGCTAAAGATGGAAAAATAGATCCTGTTATTGGTCGTGATGATGAAATAAGAAGTATAACTAGAATATTATCTAGAAAAACTAAAAATAATCCTGTATTAATTGGTGAACCTGGTGTTGGTAAAACTGCTATTGTGGAAGGACTAGCAACTAGAATAATTAAAGGGGATGTTCCTAATAGTTTGAAAAATAAAAGTATTTGGGAATTAGATATGGGTGCCTTAGTAGCAGGAGCTAAATATCGTGGAGAATTTGAAGAAAGATTAAAAGCTGTTCTAAAAGAAGTAAAAGATTCTGACGGAGAAATCATTATGTTTATTGATGAAATACATATGATAGTAGGAGCTGGTGCTCTAGAAGGAGCTATGGATGCTGGTAATATGTTAAAACCTATGCTAGCTCGTGGTGAAGTTCATTGTATTGGTGCTACTACTTTAAATGAGTATCGTAAATATATTGAAAAAGATGCTGCTCTAGAAAGAAGATTTCAAAAAGTACTTGTTAAAGAACCTACTGTTTTAGATACTATTACTATTCTTAGAGGATTAAAACCTAAGTTTGAAGTATTCCATGGTGTAAATATCAAAGATAAAGCTTTAGTAGCCGCTGCTACATTATCTGATAGATATATTACTGATAGATTCTTACCTGATAAAGCAATTGACTTAATTGATGAAGCTGCTGCTACTATTAAGGTACAGATGGAATCTGTTCCTACTGAACTAGATAACTTAGAGAGAAATATTATGAGACTAGAAATTGAAAAAGAAGCTCTAAAGAAAGAAAAAGATGATATTTCTAAGAATAGAATTGAGAATATTGATAAGGAGTTATTTAGTCTTAAAGAAAAAGAAAAGAATTTAAAAAATAGATGGGAAGAAGAAAAGTCTGTTAATACTAAGATTAGTAAAAAGAAGGAAGAAATTGATTCTGCTAACTTTGCTTTAGAGAAGGCTGAAAATAATTATGACTTAGAAGCTGCCGCTAAACTTAGACATGGTACTATTCCTAGATTAGAGAAAGAACTTGCTGAACTAGAAAAAATTAATAAATCAGAAATATTATCTGATACTGTTGATGAGGAATCAGTAGCAGCTATTATATCTAAATGGACTAATATTCCAATATCTAAATTAGTTGGTGGTGAAAGAGAAAAATTACTTCACTTAGAAGAAAATATGAAGAAAAGAGTTAAAGGACAAGATACTGCTATTCACTTAGTATCAGAAGCTATTATCCGTGCAAGAGCAGGTATCAAAGATCCTAATAGACCTATTGGTTCATTTATCTTTTTGGGTCCTACTGGTGTAGGTAAAACAGAAGTAGCAAGAACTCTTGCTTATGAGTTATTTGATGATGAAAGACATATGATTAGAATTGATATGTCTGAGTACATGGAAAGTCATTCTGTAGCTAGATTAATTGGAGCTCCTCCAGGATATGTTGGATATGATGAGGGTGGACAACTTACTGAAGCTGTAAGAAGAAATCCCTACTCTATTATCTTGTTTGATGAAATAGAAAAGGCTCATAAAGATATATTTAATGTTTTACTTCAAATACTAGATGATGGTAGAATTACTGATGGTCAAGGTAGAACTGTAGACTTTAAAAATACTATTATCATTATGACTTCTAACTTAGGTAGTGAATATATTCTAGAAAATACTTCTAATAGTAATGAATTAGTTATGAATGAACTTAAAAGTACTTTTAAACCTGAGTTTATAAATCGTATTGATGAAATTATAGTCTTTAATTCTTTATCTAAAGAAGTAGTTAATGATATTCTAGATAAAATTATTAGTGATACTGAAGATAGACTTAAAGATAAGAATTTACACTTAGTAGTAACAGAGTCTGCTAGAAGATATATTATTGACTCAGCATATGACGAGAAATATGGTGCAAGACCTATTAAGAGATTTGTTCAAAGGAATGTTGAAACTTTAATTGCTAATGCTATCATTAATGATAAAGTTAAATTTGGTAGTACTATCACTATAGATTTTCAAGATAATAAATTAATATTAAAGTAATGGAGAAATCTATTACTTTTTTATTATTATAATTATGTAAATAATGTCAAGTTTTATTGACTTTAGATTAAAAATAATATATATTTATCATAGGAGGTAATAAATAATGGATAATTATAAATATGATGATGTTCAATTAGAAAGAATGTTAAGAGAAAATGCTGAAAGAAGAAGAGTAACCTCAATTGGTAATGATAAAAAAACTAGTCATAAAAATACAAAGAAAAATGCAACACAAAAGGCATTACCTTGGATTTTAGTAGCCACATTAATTTTAGGAGCCGCTGGTATTAAGTTTGTTCCTAAACTAAAAGAGAATATTGAATACACTAATGATTTAAAAGCCGCTACCGAAATTGTTACAGAAGTGGCTAACGAAAACTTGGAAGGAGCTGGACTTGTTAATGTTGATGAAAATGGACTTGTAACTATAAATCAAGGTAATACTATCGAAGACTATAGCAGACTTGGTCTAGTTGATGCTTCACTAGGAGAGTATTATGCTTATGGTAGTGCTCTTAATGAAGCAGTAAAAAATGCAAAAGATGATAGATTGGGTGCTAGTCATGATGAATATGAAAAATTGATTAAAGCATCAAGTTATGATGGTGGAACTTACAATTATACTGGTATGGAACAATTATGTAATATTAATGGTTTATATGGCCAAAGCGGACTAGCAAGTGGTTTAGAATTTAAAAAATACGCTGAGCAAGAATTAGTTAATTCATACCGTAATGGAACAATCGATCAGATAATGCAAAAAGTTGTAAATGATACGAAAGGAAAATAATATGGATACAATAGTTTTAGATAATGGCATTGAGTATGCAATAGTTAAAAATGAAATGATAAATGATACTTTGTATACTATGTTTGCCAATGTTAATGATAACACTGATATTTGTTTTAGAAAAACAATTACCGAAAATGGTGAAGATTACTATATTGGTTTAGATGATGATAATGAATATGATTTAGTAGTAGCATACTTTGCTAAGAATTTATTAAAGGAAATAGATGGTTAGTCTATTTCCTTTTTATATTAATTGTATATTTTGAATTACCTCGGTAATTACTGTCTTTATCAAAATCAT
>CAKPIH010000056.1 GCA_934162325.1 uncultured Bacilli bacterium | reverse complement strand
GAATTAAAAGAAGAATCATTTATATATGAATTATATTATAATGATACTACTTTAGTAAAGAAAGGTAATTTTAAAGCTTATAATGCAAGCAGTAATGCTAGTGGCATTACTTATGCTAGTAGTGGAGTAACTACATTAACATTATTTACTGATAGAAATGTTAATACTACTACGGATAAATATACTTTATATTTATGGTTTAATGGTAAAGACTTTACTAATCCAGATACTATGCAGAATAAGACATTATCATTTAACTTATATGCTACTGGTAAGAATGCTACATTAAATGGCTAGTTATTATAACTAGCTTTTTTCTTTTGGTTTTAACTTATATATGATAGGTCTAATGAGACTCTGATATAGACTAAGAATTAGGCTATATCAGACATGAAAATACCTTGGATTTTCATGGAAGGAGAAAATATTAGATAAGTTTACATATTTTTTTGTCAAATTAGAAGAAATATATTTACAAAGATAATACTTTATAGTAGAATATAATCATAGAGTGGCACGAAGTGGAAGAAAGTGGGGGATGTTATGTTAATTGGAGAATATCATCATAATCTTGATGAAAAAGGAAGATTAATTATACCTTCTAAATTTAGAGAAGATATTGGTAATGAGTTTATTGTTACTAGAGGATTAGATGGATGTCTATTTGTCTATAGTAAGATAGAATGGGATAATATTGTATCTAAATTAAAGAGTCTTCCATTTACTAAGCAAGATGCCAGAACATTTAATAGATTTTTCTTATCTGGTGCTACTGTATGTGAATTTGATAAGCAAGGTAGAATAAACTTACCATCTTCATTAATTTGTTATGCGGGTATTAAAAAGGAATGTACAATAATTGGGGTTAATGATCGCCTAGAAATATGGGCTACTGATAAGTTCGATAATCTTATTGATAGTAATATGGATAAGATATCTGAAGTAGCAGAGAATTTATTTGAAGGATTTGATATTGATGCATAAGACAGTACTTTTAAATGAAGCCATTGATAATCTTAATGTAAAAGAAGATGGAATTTATGTAGATGCTACACTTGGCTTTGGGGGACATAGTGGTTTAATTCTAAAGAGAGTTAAAAGGGGCTTTCTTTTCGCCTTTGATCAAGATGAAATGGCGATAGAATATAGTGAGAAGAAATTATCAGAAATTGGTAATAACTATGAGATAATTAAATCTAATTTTGTTAATCTTAAAGAAGAACTAAATAAAAGAGGTATTAATAAAATAGATGGAATTGTCTTTGACTTAGGTGTTTCTTCACCACAACTTGATATTCCTGAGCGAGGTTTTAGTTATCATAATGATGCTCCTCTTGATATGAGAATGGATAGAGATAAAGAGTTTTCAGCATACGATGTGGTTAATACTTATTCTTATAATGATTTAGTTAGAATATTAAGAGAATATGGTGAAGAGAAATATGCTAGTAATATTGCAAATAATATTATTAAGACTAGAGAAAATAAAAAGATTGAAACGACACTAGAGTTAGTAGAAGTAATTAAAAAGAGTATGCCATATAAGGCTATGAAAGATAGTCATCCAGCGAGAAAGACTTTTCAAGCTATTAGAATAGAAGTAAATAATGAACTTGGGGTTCTAAGAGATGCTTTAGAAGAAGCAATAGAGATGTTAAATGTTGGAGGAAGAATATCTGTAATTACTTTTCATTCTTTAGAAGATAAGATTGTTAAAGAGATATTTAATAAATATTCTAAGGTTGATAGTAGTCTATCTAAACTACCTTTTATACCTAAGGAATATTTACCTAAGTTTAAATTAATAGCAAATATTACTCCTAGTAAAGAGGAGTTAGAGGAAAATAATAGAGCAAGGTCATCTAGACTTAGAGTTATTGAAAGAATAGAGGATTGATTTTATGAAAAAGAAGAAAAAGAAAGGGTTTACTAAGGTAGAGAGATTTCTATATAAGAGTTCTCTTGTAATTATAGTATTCTTAGTAGTAGGAATAGTATTTACTAGTACTGCTGTTAGTAAGTTGAATATTGAATTACAAGATATGAATAAAAAAGTAGAAAAGGCTTTGGATACTAATGAGAGTTTAGCTATGAAGATTAATGAGATGGCTTCACTTGATAATATTCAGAGTATTAGTAGAAATCTTGGTCTTGCTTATAATAATGAGAATATTAAGACTATAGAATAAGGTGATTATAATGAGAAAAGGTAATGTTAATAATGACAAGTTTAAAGTTAGTAAATTAGTTATTATTAGTACCTTTTTTTTGTTTTTAATACTTATTGGTAGATTATGTTATTTATGTTTAGTTGACTATAAAGTAGGTGATTCTACGATAGCGGCTTTTATTAAGAATAGAAATACTAAAGAAGATATTATTATGCCTAAAAGAGGTACTATATATGATATTAATGGTAATGTACTAGCTAATGATGTTGTTAGTTATACGCTTATTGCTTATTTATCTAATGAAAGGGTAGATGCTAAGGGTAATAAGAATTATGTTGAAGATATTGATGATACTAGTACTAAATTAGCGGGTGCATTAGGAGTTACTAGTGAAGAAATTAAAGATGTATTAGTTAAGGGTAAAGAGAGTAATAAATATCAAGTAGAATTTGGTACTATTGGTAAAGGGCTTAGTGAACTTACTAAAGAAGAAATTGATAAGTTAAAATTACAGGGAATTGATTTTCTTAAAGATATTAAGAGATATTATCCTAATGGGGATTTTGCTAGTTATATACTTGGATATACTGTTCTTAAAGAAGATGATGATAAGAATAAATGGATTACTGGTGAGTTAGGATTAGAGGAATATTATAATGATGAACTTAAAGGTAAGAGTGGGTATATTACTTATGAGAGAGATAAATATGGTTATAAGATAGCTAATGGTAGAGAATATACGGAACCTGCGGATAATGGTGATGATGTTTATCTTACTATTGATAATAATATTCAGTTATTTATTGAATCTGCTGTTAAGACTGCTCAAAATGATTCGGAGGCTGAATGGGTTGTGATGGCGGCGATGGATGCTAAGACGGGTAAGATACTTGGATATTCTAGTACTCCTAGTTTTGATCCTAATCTTAGAAATATGACTTCTTATATTGATCCTATTGCTACTTTAACTTATGAACCAGGATCGACGATGAAGATATTTAGTTATATGTGTGCAGTTGATTCGGGTAATTATGATGGTAATACGAAGTATATGTCTGGTAGTAAGACTTATACAGGAGAAGATGGTAAAGAGACTACGATTAATGACTGGAAAAAAGAAGGATGGGGAGAATTAACTTATGATCAAGGTTTTGCTTTATCCTCTAATATAGCGGTTGCTAATATTGTCGAGACGACTATTAATAAGGATGATTTGAAAGCCTGCTACTTAAAGTATGGTTTTGGTAGTAAGACTGGTTTTACGATGAATAGAGAAGAAGCTGGTAGTATAGATTATACTTATCAGATAGAAGCTGCTACGGCAGGTTATGGTCAGGGTATTACGACTACTCCTATACAGCACTTGCAGGCACTTACTATTATTAGTAATAATGGTACGATGTTAAAGCCTTATATTGTTGATAAGATAGTGGATACAGATACTGGTAAGACTATATATACGGGTAAGAGTAAGAAAGTTGGTACTGTTGTAAGTAGTGCTACTGTTACGAAGATGAAAGAATTAATGGCTAATGTTATTAATGGTGATAATACTAATTCGACTGGTTATTTATATCATATGGATGGTTATAGTTTGATTGGCAAGACTGGTACTGCACAGATATATGATTATACTAAGGGTAAGTATATGAGTGGAGAATCTGATTATATTTATTCTTTCTCTGGTATGTTTCCTGGAGATAATCCTGAGATTATTTTATATGCTGCGATTAAGAGACCTAAGGATACTACTAATTATGTTGCTCCGATGATTAAAGAGGTAGAGAAGAATATTACTAAGTATCTTAATATTGAGAAGTCTAATAAAGATAAGGAAAAATATGTTATGGAATCTTTCTATAATATGGATATTGGTACTTCTAAAGGATATTTAGAGGGTAAGAATATTAGAGTTCTTGTACTAGGAGATGGTAATAAGGTTACTAGTCAGTATCCTAGTGCTAATAGTACTATATATGAAGATGATTTGGTTATATTAAAGACTAATGGTAATACTAAGAAGATGATTGATTTAACTGGTTATTCTTATAAAGAAGCTAATAATATTCTTAAGATGATGGATGTTAGTTTTATACTAGAGGGTAATGGTTATGTATATGAACAGAGTGTTCCTGTAGG
>CAKPIH010000055.1 GCA_934162325.1 uncultured Bacilli bacterium | reverse complement strand
TTTCTATTATAAAGCCTAGTAATGAATATAAGAAAAAAGAGTTTATATAGTACATATTATCACCAATAATATGGTACCTATATTTTACTCTTTTATACTATTTTACAGTGAAATCTATTTCTTTTAGATTATGTTCTTTTAAGAATTTATTTGTTTTAGAAAATGGTCTACTACCAAAGAAACCATAATTACATGAAAATGGAGATGGATGAGAAGACTCTAAAACTAAATGTTTAGGATTGGTTATTAAACTTTTTTTACTTTTAGCAAAGTTTCCCCATAGAATAAATACTACTGGTGTATCTTTTTCATTTATCTTTTTGATGATAGCATCAGTAAAGTTTTCCCAACCTAAATTTTTATGAGAAGCTGGTCTATCTTTTTCTACGGTTAAAACAGAGTTTAATAATAGTACTCCTTCTTTAGCCCAGCATGTTAAATCACCTTTATCAGATATAGGAATATTTAAATCACTATTTAGTTCTTTATAGATGTTTTTTAGTGATGGTGGTAACTTGATATCATTGTTTACTGCAAAAGCTAAACCATTAGCCTCTCCTATTCCATGATATGGATCTTGTCCTAATATTACTACTTTAACATTATCATAATCGGTTAATGATAAAGCTCTTAATATATAACTTTTTGGCGGATAGATAGGTCTTTCTTTATAAGCATTGTTTATGTATAGTACTATTTTCTTAAAATAATCTTTATGATATTCTTCTTCTAATATTTCATCCCATTTATTTCCTACTAAATTCATTACTGCTCACTTCCATATTCTTTTGGACAAATATCTTCCTTATCTTCATTTGTTACGATATAGGTCACTTTGATAGTTTTAATGCCATTAATATTTGTTTCTTCTTTTTGCTTAGTTATTTTTATTTGACAAGCACTCATGTCTTTTTTAGTATCTCTAGGATCTAGTACTACTTTTTTATCTTTATCTTCTGAATCAACATCTGATACGCTAAGCATACCAGTATTAGCAAGTTTTCCTAGAGTTGTTGTTATGGTATTATTATTTATATCTATTTGACAAGCATATTTTCCATATTTAGTACTATTTGATAAATCACCATATTCACATTCTTCATAATATGTTTTAGCGGATGTTACAATATTCTTTAATAGTAGTTGATATGATGCTTCTTTACTTTTTGTCATTGTATCTAGTACATTTGGTACTATGAGAACTGCTATTAAAGCAATTAATATTATTACTGCTAATAGTTCTATTAGGGTAAATCCTTTTCTATTCATACTTATATCACCTTAAGTTAATTATAATATAAATATTATTTTTTAACAAGGCTTTATTCTGCATATTTATCTTTTACTAGTATTATGTCATCTCCTATTTTGGCTATTTGTTTCCAATCTAATTCATATTCTTCACGGCTAGCTAATCTTTTCATCTTTTTTTCTTCTAATATTAATGATTTTATACTACCATCAGTACTTATTATAACATCTATAATTAAACCTAATCTTTTACCTGTTGTCATATTTATTATTTCTTTTGTTTGTAAATCAGATAATCTCACTTTAATCACCTAGTTAAGTATATGCTTATTTAATATTCTTCTTGATAGTATTAATGGCATTTTTTTCAATACGAGATATTTGGGCTTGTGATATTCCTAATTCTTCCGCTATTTCCATTTGGGTTTTACCTACTATAAAGCGGTCTTTTAGGATATTTAGTTCTCTTTTTTTTAAATTTTTCATTGCTCTATCTAGTGCTAATCTATTATCTAAACCATATTCATCTTCTTTTACTGCTATTTGATCATAAAGATATATAGTATCTCCTCCATCATTATATATTGGCTCATACATACTTACTGGTTCTTTTAAGGAATCTAGAGCAACAGATATTTCATATTCTGTTACTTTTAATTTTTCTGCTATTTCTTTATTAGTAGGTTCTCTTCCTCCTACTGATAATTCTTCTTTTAGTTTTAATGTTTTATAGGCTAAGTCTTTTATACTTCGAGATATTCTAAGAGTATTATTATCTCTTAGGTACCTTTTTATTTCTCCTTCAATCATTGGACAAGCATATGTTGATAATTTTACATCATAGGATGTATTGAAGTTGTCAATTGCTTTTACTAAGCCTAAACATCCTACTTGAAATAAGTCATCAAGATTATCTACTTTACCAGTAAATTTTCTTAAAATACTTAAAACTAATTTTAAATTACCATTTATTAAGTCTTCTCTAGCAAAGGGATCTCCTTCATTCATTTTTTTAAATAGTTCTAACATTTCTTCATTTGTTAATACTTTTATATTCGCAGTATTCACACCAGTTATTTCTACTTTATGGCGTGACATATTAAAAATTCTCCTTTCATATTCATTATGAATACTTAAGAAGAATTTTATTCATTTTATTTATTTTTATATATTTCTAATATTTCTTTAAATCTTTCTGGTACTGGAGCAGTAAATTCCATATACTCTTTTGTTGTTGGATGGACAAAGCCTAATTTTTCAGCATGTAACATTTGTCCAAAATCTTTATCTATTAATTTTTTATAACCATAGACGGGATCATTTACGACTGGATGGCCTATATAATTTAAATGTACTCTTATTTGATGAGTCCTTCCTGTTTCTAGTTTACATCTTATTAAAGTGGCAGTATTATATCTTTCTAATACTCTGATATGAGTTACTGCATCTTTAGAATTTTCACTTGTAACAGCCATTTTCTTTCGATTATTTTTATCACGACCAATTGGTGCATCAATAGTAGCGGTATCTTCTAGAATTATGCCTTCTACTAAAGCAATGTACTCTCGTACTACTTCTTTTTTAGCAATGGCTTCTGCTAAAATATTGTGAGCTTTATCATTTTTAGCTACTAATAATAATCCTGATGTATCAGCATCTATTCTATGAACTATTCCTGGTCTAATACTTGTATTTATAGTACTTAAATTATTAGTATGATACATTAGAGCATTTACTAATGTTCCTGTATAATTACCAGGAGCGGGATGAACTACCATACCACTTGGTTTATTTACGACGATTAAATCATCATCTTCATAATAAATATCTAGAGGAATATTTTCTGGTACTATATCTACTTCTTCATTATATTCTTCTATATCAATCTTATCATTTTCTTTTAATATATAACTTGATTTTATTTGCTTACTATTTACTAATACATTACCATTTTCAATCATCTTTTTTATCTTGCTTCTTGTATATTCTGTATTATCTGTTAAATATTTATCTATTCTAATACCTACATTGTTTTCATCTATTATCATTTTTGTTACCTCCTGTATTTTTTATTAGTAAGAGAAATACTCCTACTACTATTAGAGTATCTGCTATATTAAAGATTGGAAAATTATAACTTCCTAATTTTATAGATATGAAATCTACAACATAGCCTCTTACTATACGATCAATTAAATTACCAAGTGAACCTCCTATTATTAATGAGAAAGCTATGATATTTAATTTTCCATCTACTTTATTTTTCTTAATATAATATAATAATATTCCTATTATAAGAATAGCTACTACTATTAAGAAAATTCTTTTACCAAGTAAAATACTGAATGCTGCTCCAGTATTGTTAGTATATATTATATAGAAAAAGTTCTTTATAATAGTTATTACTTCATTAGGTTCTAGTAATTTAATTATTAATATTTTAGATATTTGATCAATTACTAGAAATATTATTGATAGTATTATTATTGTTGTCATTTTATTCTCCTATTTCCATATGCATGTATCAATAGCATAATCTAGTTTTTCATCTTTTTTTATCACTTCTTCTGGATTTTCTTTTTGTTTTTCTTTTTGTTTTTCTTCTAATAGAAAATCTATAAAGTCTTTAGTTAAACAATCCATAGGAGGCATTTTAAAGCAGTAAACAAAATCAGAGTCACGATATACTTCTACTGTAGCATCTTTACTACAAATTTTATTTCTATTTCCTGGATTTATATAATCCTTTTCTTCTATTATTTTGTCATCTATTAAATCTTTTATGGATATTTTACCTTCGTATACTGTTACAGATAAACTTTGATTATTTTCTGTTTTAGTAGCGGTCTTTTTTTCGTTAAATGCTATCTTATCACTATTTAATGTTACATAACTGTCTATGCTTTTGGATAACTCATTTAAAAACATTCCCTCTGTTTTTAATTTACTTTCTTTATATATATTTGTTATACTTGGCACTGCAAATGTCAATATTATTCCTAATATTACTATTACTGCTAATAACTCTATTAGAGTGAACCCTTTTCTATTCATATTATTTCCTCCACATATATATTATCATAAATGACTATTTTTATCAAGGAAGTGAATAAAATTG
>CAKPIH010000054.1 GCA_934162325.1 uncultured Bacilli bacterium | reverse complement strand
CGACACTCTTTCGCATCGACAGATAATATCTTATCACTTAATTACCAACTTGTAAAGTCTTTTTTGAATTTTTTTGAATTTTTTTCAATTTTTCTTATTATAAAGCTAAAAATATCACTCAAGAATGTCAAATATCACCCTATTTATATCATTAGTCTTTATATATATTATAATAATAACTAATTGCTATATTCAAAATGTTTTCACCAATATCTTTAATAGTTTTCTTACTCTTCATAATTAAATAAAAATCTTCATCACTATTATTTTCAATTAAATATCTAACTACCAAATATGACAAATCATAACCATTATAATTTTCATTAACAAAACTTTTACCATGATTTAAATCATTAATACAAGGAATATTCTTAATAGAAAATATTTTATTATTTAGAAACTCTTTAAAAATATCAGTATCATTATATTTATCATTTTGTAAAGAAAAATTCATAGCAAGTCCTTCATCAAACCAAATAACTCTATTATCAGCATCATCCTCAATATAATACCTATAAATATGATGTACAATTTCATGCATAATAGCCTTAATAATATAACTTTCACTCTTATTACCATTAATGTTAATATAACAATTAACACCCTTATCATTAAAGAAACCAGCAAAATCTCCTAATTTATAAGGTATATCACCAAGCAAACTTTTATCAGAAAATAATCTGATTTCCATTTTTTTAATATTCTTTAAATGAAATTTATTAAATAATGCATTAATATTTTTTTTATAATAACTAACAAAATTAGTAACTAATTTTTCCAAATCATCCTGATAATTAATAACAAAATCATTATCATTATATTCCTTAAACATAATATCACCACTTAAATTATATCACAAAAACCAGAAAAAAACTATAGAGAATATTTTATATAGGCTCTATAGTTCATTTTGAAGACTTACCAAAAGGCTTCAAAACAAAAGCCATAACCAAAGGTTATGACTTTAATATAATTAATCTAAAAACTCTTCTTCTAATACTTCAGAGGCATCTTCATCAAAGAATTCCTTCTCTAAAGAATAACCAACATCCATATACTCTTTAGCACCAGTACCAGCAGGGATTAACTTACCAATAATAACATTCTCTTTTAATCCTTGAAGTTTATCAACCTTACCCTTAACAGAAGCCTCAGTTAAGATTCTAGTAGTCTCTTGGAATGAAGCTGCTGATAAGAATGAATCAGTCTCAAGAGCTGCCTTAGTAATACCAAGAAGTATTGGTTGTCCAATAGCAGGTTTCTTACCTTGAATAATAACATCTCTATTACCCTTAGTAAATTCTTGTAAAGAAACAGTAGTACTAGGAACTAATAAAGTATCTCCGGCATCCATAATTCTAACTTTAGAAATCATTCTCTTAGCAATAATTTCAACGTGCTTATCACTAATATCAACACCTTGAGATCTATATACCTTTTGTACTTCTTTTAGAATATATTGTTGAACAGTGTTAGGATCAGTTACTGCAAGTAACTCTTTAGGAGATACAGAGCCTTCAGTAATTCTATCTCCAGCTTCTATCTTATCACCTTTTTCTACTCTAAGTTTAGCACCATATAAAGTAACATGTTCTCTAGTTTCAGTATCATTTTTAACATATACCTTAAACTTACCACCAGCATCTTCAATCTTAGATACAGTACCAGATATCTCACTAATAGTGGCTTTACCTTTAGGATTACGAGCTTCAAATAACTCTTCAACTCTAGGAAGACCTTGTGTAATATCCGCACCAGCAACACCACCAGTATGGAATGTTCTCATGGTAAGCTGAGTACCAGGTTCACCAATAGATTGAGCACCCATAATACCAACAGCTTCACCAATTTCAACTAAGTTACCAGTAGCAAGATTTCTACCATAACAATGTTGACATACACCATGATCAGTCTTACAAGTTAAAACATTTCTAATTTCAACTTCAGTTATACCAGCCTTAATAATCTTATCTGCTATAGCTTCAGTAATATATTCATTTTTATCAATAATAACTTCCTTAGTTTCTGGGTTAATAACTTTCTTATTAGTATATCTACCAACAATTCTATCATATAATGGTTCAATAATACCATCTTTATCATCCATAAATGCACTAACAACAACACCTTGAATAGTACCACAATCTTCTTCTTTAACAATAATATCTTGTGCTACATCAACAAGTCTTCTAGTCATATAACCAGAATCAGCAGTCTTTAATGCTGTATCGGCACTACCCTTTCTAGCACTATGTGTAGATAGGAAGAATTCAGATACCGATAAACCATCACTAAATGAAGATAATATTGGAATCTCAATAGTTTCACCATTAGGTTTAGCCATTAGTCCTCTCATACCAGCAAGCTGTACGAAGTTAGAGATAGATCCTCTGGCTTTAGAGTTCATCATTATAAATATTGGATTATCAACATAACTCTTAGCATATCCTTGCAATTCATCTTGAATTTCTTCTTTAGCTTTAGTCCAAATATCAATAACAAGTTCTAATCTTTCTCTATCAGTAATAAGTCCTCTTTGGAATTGCTTATTAACTTTCTTAATTTCTTCATTAGATTTTTCAATAATAGCATCCTTATTCTTACTAGTAACAACATCAGATACCGCTATCGTAATACCAGAGAAAGTAGAATACTTAAATCCTAAATCTTTAAGTTTATCTAGGAATATACTAGTTTCAGTAGTCTTATATCTCTTAAACATTTGAGCAATAATTTTCTCAAGTGCGCCCTTATTAAATGGAGTAGATAAAGGCATTTCACTAATTCTAGCCTTAACATCTTCACCATAATCAATAAAGTATTTACTAGGAGTAATACCTTCAATATTTTCACTAGTAGCCTCACATAAGTAAGGGAATGAATCAGGTAAAATCTCATTAAAAATAATCTTACCAGGAGTAGTAACTAAATACTTATTCTTATCTTCATCTAAGAATACCTTATGTTTAAATGAATTAACAGGAACAACAATTCTTGTTTGAAGAGTAATCTCTCTTCTTTGATAAGCCATTAAAGCTTCATTAGTATTCTTAAACGCTCTACCTTCTCCTTCTACACCAGCTTTTTCCATAGTAATATAATAGTTACCAAGAATCATATCCTGTGAAGGAGTAACAATAGGGTCACCATTTTTAGGAGAAAGAATATTGTTAGAACCAAGCATAAGAATTCTAGCTTCAGTTTTAGCTTCTTCACTTAAAGGTACGTGAACAGCCATCTGGTCTCCATCAAAGTCAGCATTAAATGCTGTACAAACAAGTGGATGAAGTCTAATTGCCTTACCACTAATTAACTTAGGTTCAAATGCTTGAATACCAAGTCTGTGTAAAGTAGGAGCTCTGTTAAGCATTACAGGATGTTCTTTAATAACATCTTCAACAATATCCCATACTTTAGGATCTTGATTATCAATCATCTTTTTAGCGGACTTAATATTATTAGCAAGGCCTCTCTCAGTTAAACCATGAATAACATGAGGTTTGAAAAGCTCAAGAGCCATTTCTTTAGGAATACCACATTGATACATCTTTAAATCCGGTCCTACAACAATAACACTTCTACCAGAGTAGTCAACTCTCTTACCAAGTAAGTTTTGTCTAAATCTACCCTGTTTACTCTTAAGCATAGAACTTAAACTCTTAAGAGCTCTATTACCAGCTCCAGTAACACTTCTGCCTCTTCTACCATTATCAAATAGTGAATCAACAGCCTCTTGAAGCATTCTCTTTTCATTTTGAATAATAATTGAAGGTGCACCTAGTTCAATAAGTTTCTTTAATCTATTATTTCTATTAATAACTCTTCTATATAAATCATTTAAATCACTAGTAGCAAATCTACCACCATCAAGTTGAATCATCGGTCTAAGTTCAGGAGGAATAACAGGAAGAGCCTCAATAATCATCCATTCAGGTTTATTACCAGATTGAACAAATGAATTAATAACATCAAGTCTCTTAACAAGTCTAGTTCTCTTCTGACCAGTAGCACCATCTAATTCTTTTTGAATTTCTTCTAATTCTTTGTTAACATCAACTTCAGAAAGTAACTCTTTAATAGCTTCAGCACCCATACCAACTCTAAAAGTATTACCATATTTTTCATAATATGCTCTATACTCTTTATCAGATAAAGTTTGCTTTTTAATTAAAGTAGTAGCTCCTGGATCAAGTACAACATAAGAAACGAAATATATAACTTCCTCTAAGTCTCTCGGAGACATATCAAGAGTAAGTCCAATGTATGAAGGAACACCCTTAACATACCAAATGTGACTTACTGGAGTAGCAAGTTCAATGTGTCCCATTCTCTCTCTTCTAACAGAAGATTTAGTAACCTCTACTCCACATCTATCACAGACAATATTCTTATATCTAAGTCTTTTATACTTACCACAAGAACATTCATAATCTCTAGTAGGTCCAAATATCTTTTCACAGAATAATCCATCCCTTTCAGGTTTTAAAGTTCTGTAATTAATAGTCTCAGGTTTCAATACTTCACCATACGACCAAGACCTAATCTTCTCAGGTGAGGCAATTCCTATCTTAAGAGCCTTAAAATCATTAGCTTCTAACATTAGAAATCATCTCCTTCCTCAATTGAATCCTCAATATCACTATCTATATCATCAATATTTTCTTCATCAAAATCATCATCATCGATTTCATTATCATCATCAA
>CAKPIH010000053.1 GCA_934162325.1 uncultured Bacilli bacterium | reverse complement strand
AGGCTTACTCATACCCTGGAAGACTTATTTTATATAAGGCTGAAAGGGTAATAAATATATAAATATAATAAATTAACTAGATTTTTATTATAAAATTTGATAAAATAAAGAAGTAGGATGTGAAGTATATGTATTTAAAAGAAATAAAAGCATATGGATTTAAGTCTTTTGCAGATAAAACTTCGATTGAATTTGGTAAAAATATTAATGGTATAGTAGGACCTAATGGATCAGGAAAATCTAATATAGTAGATGCTGTAAGATGGGTACTAGGAGAACAATCTATGAAGAGTCTTAGAGGAGATAATTCATTAGATGTAATATTCTCTGGTAGTGATAGTAGAAAACCTCTTAATAGTGCTTCAGTTACTTTAGTATTTGATAATACTGATAGAAGTCTTCCTATAGATTTTAATGAAGTATCAATAAAGAGAATGGCCTTTAGAACAGGAGAAAATGAATACTATATTAATAATGAAAGAGTAAGATTAAAAGATATTACTGAGCTTTTAACTGATAGTGGTACTGCTAAAGAGAGTTTTAATATTATAAGTCAGGGTAAGATAGATGAAATATTATCTAATAAGCCAGAAGATCGAAGAATAATATTTGAAGAAGCAGCAGGAGTTTTAAAATACAAGAGAAGAAAAGAAGAAGCAATTAGAAAATTAGATAAAACTAATCAGAATCTTAATAGGGTTAATGATATTATTAATGAATTAAATAGTAATATTATACCACTAGAAGAAGCTAGTAATAAGGCTAAGAAATATATTGAATATAAAGATAGGTTATCTAATATTGAAGTAGCGGTTATTGCTAAAGAGATTAAAGACTTAAACTTTGAATATCAAGAAGGCAAGAAAAGAATAGAAGAGTTAGAAAATGAAATTACTAAGGTATCTACTGATAGTAGTACTTATGATATTGATATACTTAAATATAAAGATAAGTTAAAAGAAGTAAGAGATAATATTAATAAGAGTCAAGTATTATTAATAGATTTATCTAAGAAAGAAGAGAAGATTACTTCGGATATTAGATTATTACAAGAGAGAAATAAATATAGGGGTGAGGAATCTCTTATTAGTAATAATATTATTACTTTAAAAGAAGATATTCTTAGTATTAGGAATAAACTTACCAATTATAGTAATGATATTGAAGTATTAGATAATAAGATTAGTAATATTAATAATAATATTAATGAATATAAAAGTAAGATAGATAATTTAATAGTTAGAAAGAATAATATTAATAATAATATTATTAAGAATAATAGAGATATTGATAGTAGTACTTATAAAATTGAGTACTTAGAGAATAATCTTAATAATAATTTATCAGTACCTAAACAGATTAAGAGTATTTTAGATAATCCTAAGTTTAATGGTATTCATAATGTTATATCTTCTTTAATTGAAGTACCTTCTAAATATAGTGTATGTATTAATACTGCTCTTGGAGGAGCATCTTCTTATTTAGTCGTTGATACTCCGAATATTGCTAAAGAGTTAATTTATTACTTAAAGAATAATAATTTAGGTAGGGCTACTTTTTATCCATTATCAGTTATTACTGGTAGATATATTGATGATAATACGATTAATAGTATTAGTAATGAAGATGGTTATATAGGTATAGCAGCTGATTTAGTTAGTTATGATAATAAATATAGTAATATTATTAGTAATGTTTTAGGTAATATTATTGTAGTGGATTCTATAGAGATGGCTAATATTATTAGTAGTAAAATTAATAAGAAATATAAGATTGTTACTTTAGATGGACAAGTTATTAATGTAGGAGGCTCTTTAACTGGTGGTAGTCAGGTAAAGAGTGTTAGTCCAATATCTATTAAGTATGAGATAGAAGAGGAAGAGAAGAAGAAGAATATTCTTAGTAGTAAGAATAAGGAATTACTTAGAGAAGTTGATAATATTGATAAAGAGATTAATTCTTTAAATAGTTCTTTATATAAATATAAAGAAGAGAGAGTGGAATACTTTAGTAAGAAAGAGGCTATTACTAGTGGTATTACTAGTAGTACTAATGTTTTAGAAGAGAAAGAGAAAGAACTTAGGGATTTGACTAATATATCTAATAATGAAAGCGCGGAAGATAATTTAATTAATTCTTTATATGGTGTTAAGGAAGAGATATCTAATTTGAGTAAGAATATTGCTTTACTTAAAGAAAATGAAAATAAATATAATGATAGTATTAATGAGTTAGAGGAGACTAGAAGTCATAGTAATAGTCTTACTAGTAAGAAAGAGAGAGAACTTAATAATCTTAATATTATGACTAATAGGATTGATGTTAAGTTAGATAGTTTGTTAGAGAATCTTACTAATGATTATAATATGACTTATGAGTTTGCTAGTGAGAATTATAAGTTAGATATGGATATTGATACTGCTAAAAGGGAAGTACTTAAGTTAAAAGATAATATTAGTATTCTTGGTAATGTTAATTTGGATGCTCCTGAAGAGTATGAGAAGGCTAAAGAGAGATTTGATTTTTTAAATGGTCAGAAGGAAGATTTAGTTAATGCTGAGAATACTTTATATGATATTATTAAAGAGATGGATATGGTTATGAAAGATAAGTTCTTAGATACTTTTGAAAAAGTTAAGGTTGAATTTAAGAATGTTTATAGGGAGTTATTTAAGGGTGGTAAGGCTGAGTTATCACTTACTGATCCTGATAATATATTAGAGACTGGTATTGAGATTAAGGCTGAACCTCCTGGTAAGAAACTACAGAGTATTAGTTTATTATCTGGTGGAGAGAAGACTTTTACTGCTATTTCGTTATTGTTTGCTATACTAAATATTAGACCAGTACCTTTCTGTTTATTTGATGAGGTAGAGGCAGCACTAGATGATGCTAATGTTGAAGCTTTTGGTAGATACTTAGATAAGTATAGGGATAATACGCAGTTTATTATTATTACTCATAAGAAGAAGACAATGGAATATGCGGATATTTTATATGGTATTACAATGGAAGAGTCTGGTGTTAGTAAGATTGTATCTGTTAAATTAGAAGATATTAAGAAAGATTAAGTTCTTTCTTTTTTTCACTATAAGCCTAACTTTGTTAGTCTTATTAGTGTTAGATTAAGCCTAAGAATTAGTCTTAATCTAAGATAACTATATATATATTATATATAAGAGAGGGGTATTTGATGGTTGACTTACTTTAGTATGTATGTTATATTATATTTACTTTTTGAGGGGGATTATATAATGAATGATATTGATAAGATTAAATTAGATGTTATTAATAATAAATTAGAATATGATGAATTATTAGAGTTATATATTAAATATTTAATAGTTAGACAAAGTATAATGAATAAAATTCCTAGTTATAGAAAAGATTATAAATATTATGTAAATGATAGATTAGGAAACTGCTATTCATATGCTTTTAGATTTGATTTACCTGATTATTTTGATACTGCTTTTAGAGAAGTACATAGTAATGGTTTTTATTTTAATCCGGGATGTTTTAGTGGTATTAAAAAAATTAATACTAGAGATAAATTACTTGAGGCTTTATATAATGATTTAGATGTTTTAAATATTAAATATAATGATAAATTAGATAATGATCATTTATATAAAGTAGCAGTATTTCAAGAAATATTACCGGAACCTGATTTTCATTTTAGTAGATTAAATGGTAATGGTTTATGGTCTTGTAAAAATGGAATTGGTGGTGGAATAGAAAAGGGTAATAAACCAGTAGCGGGTTTTGCTTATAAGTTAATTAAAGTATTAGATATTAATAAATAGAAAATAGTAAAATAATTAAATTTTTACTATTTTTTGGTTGACATTGATTTTATTTTGTAATACAATTAGTAGGCTTAAAGAATGAGCAGAAGGGATATGATAAAATGAAAGATAATAATTTAATGAAATATAAGGAAATGAAAAGGAGGTTAATGGCTTTAGTGTTAGCTTCTAGTACTTTTATTAGTTCTGCTAGTTTAGTAGGATGTAGTACTATAGATAATACTTCTAGTGATAATAGTTATGGAGAATTACTAGATAGAGATAATAATTTTAAAAGATATTTTACTAGTGATTGGTTTTGTGATATATGGGTAGAAGATTATAATAATATGAAGTTAACAGGAGCTATGTTTGAACTTAGAAATTTAAATAATAATGTTATAGATAGTTGGACTAGTAGTGATGTTCCATATAGAATTACAAGAATAAAGGAAGGTAAATATATATTAGTAGAAGTAAAGGCTCCTGATGGATATGTTACTGCTAGTGGTAATTATAAATATGATATTTTTGTTGGAGAAAATAATTTTGATATTGTTGCTATTAAACATGTTACTAATAGTAATATAAGTAATAATATTGTTAATAATGTATTTACTACTGGTAATAAGGAATATGTTAAAGATGAACTATTTGTATTTAAATTAAGAGATAGTTATATTAATAGAATGAGTGATAATGATTATTTAAAATATAATAATAGTAAGATAGATATTGATAATATTCCTAAGTATTTATTACTTAATGGTACTGAAGATGAATATATAGATGCTATACCTAATGGTTCTGTTCAATATGCATTTAATGATATTACTTCATTAAATGATAATGATTTATCTTTAACTAAAGTAAGTTTAGTATGTAATAAAGATGGTAGTTATAATACTATATTATATAATACTTATCTTGGTATTACAGGTAATATTTATAATGATGATATGTATATGATACCAATACAAGATTTAACTCAAGAAGAAATTAATGAATTATTTAATGAATATCAAGATAATGAAAGTATTATTTATATTTTAAATAATAATGGTATATATAAAAGTAATAATAAAATTAAAGTATTAAATAAATAAAATAGTATTGTAATTAATTTAATTTTATGATATTATTTATATATAGGTAAGAGATAAAAAGATTTACGAAAAAGATCCCAAATAATTCGCAAATCAACAATCAGAAAGGAGGCCCCTCTTATGGAAAAAGTATTATTTGCAGAAGTTAACCAGAAG
>CAKPIH010000052.1 GCA_934162325.1 uncultured Bacilli bacterium | reverse complement strand
CATATAATCCATTTTTATATTTTAGATTTTAAGGAGGTTATACATGAACGATAAAATTAAAGATATAGTTGTAACTATAATATTTCTTTTTACTATAATTTCTTTATTTTTGATTAATGTTATAAAAGAAGATACTGATATTTCTATAGCAGAGAGAAGAAGGCTTGCTACTATGCCAGAATTAACTACTAAAAATTTGTTTGATGGTACTTATTTTAAGAAATTTGATTCTTATGTTACAGATCAATTTGTAGAAAGAGATGCTTTTAGAAAAATTAAAATAGATATAGAATTATCTACTAAAGGTGAATATAATAATTTATATTTGTATGATGATTATATTATTGAAGAAATATTTCCTTTAAATAGCAATTCTATTAATAATTTAACTAGTAAGATTAATTATATAAAAGATACATATTTGAATGATAATAGTAATATTTATTATACTATTATACCTGATAAAAATTATTTTGTTAATAATGGTAATTTAAAGCTTGATTATAATAAATTACAAGATATGATGAAAAATAATTTATTAAATATTAATTATATAAATATATTTGATAAATTAACCCTTAATAATTATTATAAGACTGATACTCATTGGAAACAAGAAGATTTGTTTGATGTTGCAAATACTATTGCTAATCAAATGAATTTTGATATAACTAATAATAATGTTGTAAATACTGTTACTACTTTTAAGGGTAGTTATGCTAGTAGATTATCAGTAACTAAAGATATTGATACTATAAAAACAATATCTAATACTTCTACCCTTAATAGTAGTGTGTATAATTATGAAACTAAAAAATATACACAAATATATGATTATGATAAAATAAAATCATTAGACAAATATGATATATATTTATCAGGAGCATCTTCTATTATAGATATTGTTAATCCTACTTCAAATAGTGATAGAGAGTTAATTGTTTTTCGTGATTCTTATGGCAGTAGTTTAATTCCTCTATTAATAGATGGTTATAAGAAGATTACTGTTATTGATATTAGATATGTTTCTTCAAGGGTTTTGAATAATTATATAAAATTTAATGATCAAGATGTTCTTTTTATGTATAGTATATTAACTATAAATAATAGTTTTTCTATTAGATAGGAAATCTATTTAATTAGATTTCTTTTTTTGTTACAGATTAAAAAAAATATGTTATAATAGAAAACAAGTGTAGTTGGAGGTAATAATTATGATTAGTAAAATTGGTACTTTTAAGGATTATAGTGATGGTACATTAAAAACGGTTTTTGATGTTGGTGATAATAAAATTATAGAAATGTCTTTATTATTTAATAAGAAAGATAAAGATGTAGTTTGTGTTCCTACTCATCATTTTTGTAATTTGGGTTGTAAGATGTGTCATTTAACTAATAAAGGTCTTAATAAAGTAATGGTTCCGATTAAATGGGAAGACTTTATTTATTGTTTAATTAATACATTATCTATTAATGGTAAAAGAAGAACTGATAAGGAGAATTTACTTATTTCTTTTATGGGAGTAGGAGAACCACTTCTTAATTTGAAGTTAATTGAAGATGTATATAGAAATGAAGATTTAATTAAAGAAAAACTTGGTTATAAGAATATTGGGTATGCTCTTGCTACGATGATGCCTAATGATAATATCATTAAATTGGGTGAAATGGTTAATAGTTTAGATATGCCACTTAAAGTACATTTTTCTTTACATAATCCTATTGATGTAAAAAGATATGAATTAATTCCTAGTACTAAGGTTTCTGTTCAAGATGCTCTTGCATATTTAGTTAGTTATAGAAATTTATTACAAAAGAATGAAGTATTAATGAATAAGTATGTAAAGCTACATAGTAATAATGATCCTATAGAAATACATTATACTTTAATTAATGGTGTTAATGATGATATGAAAGAACTTGATAGAATGTGTAAATTACTTGACAGATATAATATTACAATAAAGTTTATTAGATTTAATCCTATTAATGAACTAGAGATAAGTAAAAATGAACAATTATGGGTAAGAGAGATTTCTAATAGGGCACCAAATATTAGAATTAAAACTTATAGTCCTCCTGGTAGAGAAGTTGGTAGTTCTTGTGGTGAGTTTACTAAACATTTTTATCATATGGAAATTGAAACTGAGGAGCAAAGGGAAGAATTTGAAACTTGGAAGGTTAAACATTTAGTTAAAGAATAAATATATATATTAGAATATTGCTTTTACTTTTGGTTTGTGTTATTATTTAAGTAGGAGGATATGATATGGAAAAGAAAAATACAGGTTTAATTGTTTTGGTTGTTATACTATGTTTATTAATAGGAGGACTTGGAGGTTATATTATATGTGATAAAGTTATCAATAAGGATAATGACATCGATAATAATGTTGTGAAAGATATTAGAATTAATACTGAAAAAGATTATGTATATGATGCTGATTATTCTTATGATAATAAGTATACTGAGTTTGTCAGAAAAGATGGTAATGATAAAGTTATTAATATAGATCGTTATGGGTTATCTGCTAGTGGTAGAATTGGTAAACAATATTTATCAGATTTAAAGGTTCCATATTTGAATATTAATTCTGATTATGCTAAGGCATCTAATGAAGAAATTAAAAAAATATATATAGAATATGCAAAAAGATTTGATGCTTGTGCAGAAATTGATCAAGATAAGGCTGTTAGTTGTTCACAAATACTTACATATAAGACTTTTAAATATAATAATATCTTGTCTGTCGTTATTATTTCTTCAATTCAAGCTACTTCTAAATGGGTATTAGATTATAATATTTATAATATTGACTTAACTTCTGGTAAGGAAATTAAATATTCTGATATGGTATCGACTCTTGGTTATGATAATGATACTTTATTGGATAAAGAAAAGGAATTACTTAAAAATAAAATGAATGAGTTATGGGGAACTGATTTTGACTTGAATACTTCATGTTTTGCGGAAGATAAGAACTGCTATAACATTGCTAATAAAATGTTGGAAACTTCTATAAATGATGGCAGTGTTTTGTATTTTGTAAACGATAATGGTAATTTGAATATATTAGTTGTTCCTTATGCTGATTTTGTACAAGATGGAAATATTAATAAGTATTTGATTGAGGTTACTAAATAGTAGCCCTTTTCTTTTATATAATTTTTCGAGGATGAGACCTGGGCTCAGACTTGCCTTACGAGACTACAGGCTCGTAAGGTAATAAAAAGATATTGTAATTTTAATATAATTCTATTATAATATTGTTGGTGATTGATATGAGTCAGTATTTTGATAATGATAAAAATATTAAGAGTGAGAAAAGATTAATTAAGTTTAATTTTAATAATAAAGAATTTTCTATATATAGTGATAATGGAGTATTTTCTAAAGATAGATTTGATTATGGTACAAGAGTTTTACTTAATAGTATCGATATAGAAAAGCTTTCTGGTAATGTACTTGATCTTGGATGTGGACTTGGGGTAGTAGGTATTATACTTGGTACTTTTAATAAAAATATTAGTATTGATATGATTGATATAAATGATAGAGCTATTTCTCTTACTAAAGATAATCTTATACTTAATAATGTTAAAGCTAATGTATTTGTTAGTAATGTTTATGATAATGTTAATAAGAAGTATAATTGTATTATTACTAATCCTCCTATTAGAGCGGGGAAAGATGTTATAAGAAAATTTTTATTTGATGGATATGATTATTTAGAAGATGATGGAGTAATATACTTTGTTATGAGGAAAGATCATGGTGTTAAATCAATGATTAAAGAATTAGAAAATAAATATATGGTTAATGTTATTGATAAAGATAAAGGTTTTTATGTTGTAGAGTTAAAAAAGTGTCGATAATGATGCTTTTTTATGTTTTTGGTAAAAAAATGTGAAAAAAATGAAAAAGTGATGTCAAAGTTATTGACATACTCGTAAAATGCTGATAAACTTATAAATTGGTAACACATCTTTTAATGTGACTGAAATTAAAAAAAAATTCTAGGTATTGGGGTGAAAAATTAATGGCTTATAAGTTAAAACAAAGCGGTGATTATAGAAAAAGAAGAAACTTTTCTATGATCAAAAATTCACTAGCAATTAGTGATTTATTAGAGGTGCAAACTGAAAGTTATAAATGGTTTGCAACAGAAGGGATAAAAGAGGTTTTTGAAACATTTTCACCAATTGAAAGTTTTTCTGGTAGTTTATCTTTAGAATTTGGTGAGTATGAATTTGGTACTCCTAGATACTCTATTAAAGAGTGCAAGGATAGACAAATTACTTATTCTGCTCCTTTAAAGGTACAGACTAGACTATTCAATAATGAAACTGGAGAAGTTAAAGAACAAGAGATATTCTTAGGCGATATGCCACTTATGACTGATGCTGGTACATTTATCATAAATGGTGCTGAAAGAGTTGTTGTATCACAACTTGTTAGATCTCCTAGTGTATATTATTCTAAGGAAATAGATAAAAATGGTAAACCTGTTTTTGCATCTAAAGTTATTCCATCTAGAGGTACTTGGCTTGAATATGAAACTGATGCTAAAGATGTTATCTATATTAGAATAGATAGAAATAGAAAAGTACCAATGACTACTCTTTTAAGAGCAGTAGGTTTATCTAGTGATGAGGATATTCTTTCTTTATTTGATAATGATGTATATTTAAAAAATACTATAGAGAAGGATTCTACTCATAATACTGATGAGGCTCTTATTGAAATATATGAGAAATTAAGACCAGGAGAGCCTACTACTTTAGATAGTTCAAAGAACCAATTGATTACTAGATTCTTTGATGATTTTCATTATGATTTAGCTAGAGTAGGTAGATATAAGTTTAATAAAAAATTAAATGTTAAAGATAGATTACTTGGTAATAGACTTGCTGAAGATATTATTATTGATGGTGAAGTTAAGATTCCTAAAGATACTCTTATTAATAAAGAAGTATATGAAGAATTATGTACTTATTTAGATAATGGTTATGGAGTTATTGAGGCAAAAGTTAATGAGGATTTAACTATTAATTCAAGTATAGAAGAACATAACAAGATTCAAGTTATTCATTTATATTCTAATGTAGATGATAAGAAAATTGTTAAAGTTATTGGTAATGATCCATCTGCTAATATTATGAATCTT
>CAKPIH010000051.1 GCA_934162325.1 uncultured Bacilli bacterium | reverse complement strand
CGACACTCTTTCGCATCGACAGATAATATCTTATCACTTAATTACCAACTTGTAAAGTCTTTTTTGAATTTTTTTGATTTTTTTGATTGCAAGTCTAAATATTAATCTCATTTATTGTTATTCATTATTATTTTCTACCAATTCAACATACTTTTGATGATACATCTCTATTGTTTTTTTATTAAATGGTGCTTCTTTAGTTCTTACCATGTCAATTAGATTACCCAATTCATATTTTAATATAAAATCTAATCTGCTGGAATAATGCATTTGCTTTTTGTGATAACGATATTCCATTCGATCTAGTATTTTAAAACTTCCATTAGGGAAAACTCTTAAATCTAAATCATAGTCTATGTATTTTATTACTTTTTCATCAATTATATATGGTGTTGCTATGTTACAGTAAAAATATATTCCATAATCTTTTAATTGCCCTATTATATTGAACCATCTATCTTTATAAAAGAACATTATTGCCGGTTCCTTTGTTTTCCATACTCTTCCATCTGAATCTACTACTGTTGTTTTATTATTGCCAAAAACAATATAGTCGTCTTTTATTTCTAGTACTACTGCTTCATCCCACTGTCTATGTAATTTTCCATTATGTTTGTAACAATGTATTTCTAGTCTATCTCCTACCTTTATATCATTCATATTTATATAACCTCGTTTCAAATGTATTATACAATATTTTCATTATAATTACAATAATAATATATTTTTTTAGTTTTATGTGTTATAATTATGTTAAAGAATAGGAAGGAGAGATAATTATGGCTTTTTTTAGTTATTTTATATTAGGCATTAAATCTATCTTTCTATATACTATTAAATTTATTAAATACTTTTTGATTGGTCTTTTTAATATAGTTATATTTATTCCTAAGTATTTTATAATTGGAATATCATTTATATTTAGTAAGAAAAAAAGAGCCACTATTAAGAATAGCGAAAACAAAAAGTTATCTTGGGCAATTATTGGTACTTCACTTAGTGTATATTTAATTTGTGTATTTTTATTTAGCAGATGGTATGTACAAGGATTAAAAATCAAATATTTATCTGAACAAATAATTAATTCTACCGAAATGATTGAAAAAGAAACTAAAAAAGAAGAACAAACTCAGCCTACTGAGCCAGAAACTCCTAATACTGAAGAAACAAACAATAACAGCACTAATGTTTATTATCCAAATGACTATTGGGATTATATGAATGTTCCTTTTATGAATGTTGACTTTAATAAACTTTTAAAAAAGAACCCTGACACTGTTGGCTGGATTAAAGTTGAAGGTACAAAAGTTAATTATCCAGTTGTACAAGCATCTGATAATAACTATTACTTATCACATGCCTTTAATAAGACTGCTAATCAAGGGGGGTGGATTTTTGCTGATTATCGTGTTAATTTTAAAGACTTCGGTAAAAATACTATTATATATGGACATAATATGAATAATAAAACAATGTTTGGTTCTATTCCTAACATGTTATATAATGGCTATCTAAGTAATAGTAGTAATTATTATATTAAAATATCTACTCCTACTTCAAATAGTGTTTGGAAAGTTTTTTCTATATATACTATCGAACCAGAGACTTATTATTTAAAAACTAATTTTAAATCTGAACCTTATAGTAAATTTTTATCTACTCTTAAAAGTAGAAGTATATATAATTTTGGTATCGATGTCAGTGAAAATGATAAGATTCTTACTTTATCTACTTGTGATAATACTGGTACTAAAAGAGTTGCAGTACATGCTAAAATGATTAATATTGAATATAAATAGCTTTTAACTATTTATATTTTTTTTATTATTTTTATTTACAAATGATTTAAATTATGATATCATTTATTTGTACCGATTATTAGGGGATTAGTTAAATGGTATAATAATGGTCTCCAAAACCACTGTTGGGAGTTCGATTCTCTCATCCCCTGCCATATGATATTCAAGCGAACTATTTATAGTTTGCTTTTTTTCTTTGGTACTGGGTCATAAGTATATTTTTTATTGGTAAAAGGATTACATCTTAATAATCTCTTTGTTCCTAAAAATAATCCTTTGATTAAACCATGTTCTTCTAATGCTTCAATCATATAGTTAGAACATGTTGGTATAAATTTACAACTATCATGAGATTTAAAGGGAATACTTTGATATTTTTTTATTATTTTTATTAATATATTTTTCATTTACATCACGACTATAATTTTATCATAGTTGTTTTTATTTGGCAATTACTTCTCTCATTGTTACTTTATTTAATCTATTTAATGATACATTAAAACTTTGGTAATCAGCAGTTATTGTTCCTAATACTTCAAAATTTGTTAATATTTTATCGTAATAACTATATATTAATAATATTGTACCTATTTCTATATTTCCTATACTTACTAAGTAAATAGCATAAAATATTATAGCATATCTAGATACTTCTATTATTCCTAGTACTAAATATATTATTCCTTGTATTACTACATTATATTTATGATTATATTTTAGGTATGATTTATTATCTTTATTAAATAAGTTCATTATACTATTTATATTATTCTTTTTATTAGCTAATGAAGAATATAATTTATGTAACATGATGGTTTTATTATCTAGTGTTGATTTTCTTTTTATATTTAGTTTTTGTACTATACTTCCAGCCTTTATATATATTATTAACATTAATATTGATACTATCACTGTTGATATGAATATGGGAAAGTTAAAACTTATAAAGTAGGCATATATGATAAAGAATTCTATTATTTGAAGTATTCTAGTTACTAAGTTACATAAAAAATTACATATTATATCTATATCATTATTTAATATATTAGTATATTCTCCTAGATTTATTTTATTTATGTTTTTGGTTTCTGATATAGTAGCATTGGTATATTCTATATATATTTTATTATATAATGTATACCATGTTTTCTGATTTAGATAAGACCATAAGTAATAGAATAAAGATAGTAATAAAGTTATAATTATTAAATAATATCCTACTTTATAATTTGCATCTGTTACTTCTGTTATTGTCTTACTCCAAAATACTGGTATTACTAAGGCTAATCCTTGAATAAAAAGAGAAGTAATTACTTTATTAATTACTTCTTTCTTTGCTATTTTGGTTATTTTTTTTATTTGTGAGAACATTTTAATCCTCCTTTAATATAGCCACACTTTCATTTGTTATATTATGTTTTATTGCATCATCTTTATTGATATGTAATTCTGTCTTGAATGAATCATCAATTTTTATATGGACATCATCTAAGATGATAGAGTTTACTTCTACTGTGACAATATCGTCTTCTTTTAATTTTCCTTTATCTCTAGTATTAATATGGATATGTCTATTAGCAATTATACATATATTTTCTTTTGTTATTTCTCCTTTTGGACCTATTATAGTCATTGATTCAGAATTTTCTAAGTCTTTGGAATTTCTTACAGGAGGATTTATTCCAAAATATTCTTTATCTTCCTCTAGTACTTCTACTTGAGTATAACTTCTAGTTGGTCCTACTATTCTAACATGTTCCTTAATATTTTTATTTGTTTTTAGAGTTACTGTTTCTTCAGTAGCGAATTGTCCTGGCTGATATAAATAATTTCTTGGGGTTAATTTATATCCTTTACCAAATAATATTTCTACATCTTCATTAGTTAAATGAACATGTCTATTAGAAAGTCCTATCTTTATTTTCACTTTATTTCACCTCATTTTTATTATAATTAGATTTTCTTTTATTGTAAAGTAACCAATTTATACTTGACATATTTTTTAGTTATAGTGTAAAAATTTATTCATATATATTAATAGAAGAGGTGATATTATGAATAATGGATATTATCAAAATCCGGTTTTTCCAGGAGTAGGACTTAATAATAATACTATTCCTAATCAGCAATCTGTTCCTAGTTATGAGCAGTCACAAACTAGTGTTAACCCTATTACGTCAGAACAATCTTATATTGAGAATATTCTTAGATTGAATAGAGGTAAAAAAGCTAAATTTCATGTTACCGTTCCTGGATCTGAGAAATGGCAAGATAGGGTTTTTGAGGGAATTGTTGAACAATCAGGAAGAGACCATATTATTGTATCTAATCCTACTACTGGAGAATGGTACTTAATACTTATGATTTATCTTGATTTTGTTACTTTTGATGAATCAATTAATTTTATTAAAGACTTTACATAAATAATACGATATTTGTATTATTTTTTCTTTATCTATTTTTGATATTGAAAAATTTATATTATTTTGATATAATTTGTTTAGGATGTGAGTTTATGGAAGGCTTAATGATTTGTATTTTTATTATTATTGTTCTTGCTTGTGCTATAGCTGTTTTTTATGCTACTATATATAATAAATTTCAAGAATATATTATTAGAATTAACGAAGTTGAAAGTATGATTGATACTTATTTGAGAAATAAATATGATTTAATTAATAAGAGTATTCCTATTATAAAAGGTAATATTAAGGGTGAGAAAGAAATATTTGAAGAAATTGTTAAGCTTAGAAGTAGAAAGATTGGTAATTTTGAATTATATAGAATTCTTACTAGAGCTTCAAATGAACTTAATGTATTAAGAACAGAATATAAGGATATTGATAATAGTGATGAAATTAAAAAGATAACTAAACAAATTGAGGATATTGATATTAAAATAGATAATGCTATAGAATATTATAATGATAATATTACTATTTATAATTCTTTATTAAAAAAATTTCCTAGTAATATAATTGCTACTTTTGGTAAATATAAAGAAAAACTTTTCTTTGATAGAAAAGATATGAATGATGATGATTATGACGATTTTAAGTTATAATCTTTTTATTTTGTTAATATAGTTATTATTAAATCTAGAGAAAGAATTATTATGAATAGATAGGTTACTTCTTTAGGTATTTGTTTTATTATTTTATCAAGAAACGATTTTAATATATATGTTATTATTAGGCCATATAATCCCCATATAGGCATATATTCTAAACATATATATTTTCCAATATTATATTTTTTACTAGTATAGTTCCACATATCTATTCCAAATATTAAATGACATAAATGACCACAAGTGAATTCTACTAAGGTAAATGCTATGGTATATAATATAAATGATATTATTAATTTTATTATTTTATTGGTATGAATTTTATTTAATATATATTTATTTATTAATAATAAAGATAATCCTCCTACTCCATATACTAAGGTTATGGGGCCTACTAAAACACCGCTTGGTTTTAAAATGGTATTTTTAAAAAGAGT
>CAKPIH010000050.1 GCA_934162325.1 uncultured Bacilli bacterium | reverse complement strand
GGTCATATTATTATTTCTAAAATATTATCATATAAAATAGATAAGGTTATAATTTATCCTTATGGTGGATTTGTTAAACTTGATACAAAGATTAATACTAAAATAGGAAATGATTTATTAGTGGCGGTTTCTGGTGTAATTATGCAGAGTATTTATTTTGGTATTATCCTTTTTTTGTATAGAAATGGTATAGTAAGAGAATATATTTATAGCTTATTTCTTTTATATCATAAGAGTATGCTTATCTTTAATTTACTTCCTATCTATCCATTAGATGGTGCTAAGATAGTTAATTTGATTTTATCGAAATATTTTAGTTTTAATATTGCTAATTATATTAGTGTTGTTATTTCTCTTATTACTATTATCTTTTTTTTATATAGCAATATATATGAAAATAATTATAGTATTATTTTAGTAATAGGAGTACTTATGAAGAATATATATAAATTTTATAAAGATATTTCTTATATATATAATAGATTTATATTAGAAAGATATTTATTTAAATTTAATTATAAAAAGAAAGTAATTATTAAAAATAAAGATAAAATGTATAAAAATAGAGTACATATATTTAATGATAATGGTAAATTAATTCCTGAAAAAGATTATATTAGTACTTTTTTTGAAAAAAAGCCTTAATTTATTTGACTTTAATATTTATTTATGGTAGAATTAAATTGTTTTGAAGACGCCAAGTTGAATATTCTCAACCACATTGAAAAGGTTATAAGTTCAGTTATGACACCTTAAGAGTGAGTCTTACAAATATATAAAGGAGGGAATGAGATGAAAGCAATTATTGAAACTGGTGGAAAACAATATTATGTATCTGAAGGAACAGTAATCTATGTTGAAAAGCTAGATGGTAACGAAGGAGATAAAGTTGTTTTTGACAAGGTTCTTATGGCAAATGGTGTAGTAGGTAATCCTTATGTTTCTTCTAAAGTAGAAGGTGTTATCTTAAAACAAGGTAAACAAAAGAAATTAACTATATTTAGATATAAACCTAATAAGAGATCTACTAGAGTTAAAAAAGGACACAGACAACCATATACTAAAGTAGAGATTAAAAAGATCAAATAAGGTGGTTTTATGATTAAAGTAAAACTTACTAGGAATAATAATTACTATAAGAGAATTATTATTACGGGACATGCTAATTATGATGATTTTGGTAAAGATATTGTATGTGCTGCGGTTAGTAGTACAGTAATTACTTCGGTTAATTCTTGCTTAGCTATTGATAATGAATCTATTAGTTATGATGATAAGAATGGACTTGATATTAAAGTTTTAAAAGATGATGAGGTAACTACTAAGATTATTAATGTTATGATAACTAATTTATATGAATTAGAAAAAGCGTATCCTAAGAATATAAAAATTAAGGAGGAAAATAATGAATAGATTAATGGAATTTAATATACAATTATTTGCCCACAAAAAAGGTCAATCATCTACTAGTAATGGAAGAGATTCTGCTGGTAGAAGACTTGGAGCAAAAGCTTCTGATGGTGAATATGTAACTGCAGGTTCTATTATATATCGTCAAAGAGGAACTAAAATTCATCCTGGAACTAATGTAGGTAGAGGTACAGATGATACTTTATTTGCTAAGATTTCTGGATATGTTAAATACTCTAGACTTGGTAGAGATAGAAAACAAGTTAGTGTATATGAAACTAAATAATAAACTTATAAAAAAAGTATTGACAACGATATAAATTATTGATATAATTTATATTGTCCGTGGGGAATTAGCTCAGTTGGCTAGAGCATCTGCCTTGCACGCAGAGGGTCAAGGGTTCGAGTCCCTCATTCTCCACCATTTTTTTTCGGGAAGTAGCTTAGCTTGGTAGAGCGCTACGCTTGGGACGTAGAGGTCGCAGGTTCAAATCCTGTCTTCCCGACCATTTGACTTTGAATGCTTACACTTTGTAAGCCTTTTCTTTTTACCTAAAAAAAGTGGAGAATGATTTTAGTCATTACCACTTATTTTATTATATAGTTTAGGCAGATGCTCTAGCTTAATATCAAAAGATGTTCCATGATTAGCGGATAATCCACACTTATATTCCCCACGGTAAATACTTAATAAAGGTATTAAAAATTTTTAAATTATAAATATATTAATTTGGTTTTGTTATTGATTTTTAATATATTATATGATAATATATTCAACATGAGGGGATGATTATATGGATATTCCATTAGCATATATAGTATTTGATATTATGATTTCTTTAAAGAAAAATAATAAAGATACAATGATATATAGAGATATATTGATAATATATTTAAAGAGATTTATTAATTCTTTTGATCTAGATAAAGATGTACTTGAAGATCTTATATTTGATTTTAATTTTGCTAATGAACTTTCTTTCTTTTTGGATGATTATGAAGATTATTTTGAAATGGAAGATGATATTATTAGATTAAATTCTGATGTAAGTATTAATGAATTAAAAAAACTTCAAGAAGAAAGTGTTATACTAGAAGACTTTGAAGAAGAATTTATAAGTGATGTTGAAAAAGTTATTCATAATGATATATCTTTTTTAGAAATTATAGGTATTAATCCTAATATTCAAGTTTATAATGCTTTACTTGAATTAGAAGAAAAATTAGAATATAAATATTTAGATCTTAGTTATGATGGACTATTTGATGAAAATACGATAGAGAAGACTAGAGAAGAAATAAAATTACTTAAAGTTATTACTAATATAATGTATATAAATATTAATAATAATTTTAGTAGTGTTGATTATGATAATTTATATTTATATGCTAAGGATCGAGCTAAATTAATGCATGGTGAAGAATCAGAAGTTAAATTATCTCGTAATCCTCCTTTTGATAAGACATTACTTGTTAAGACTCCTATGGACAAAGCTTTATTTATAAATGATAGTTCTGCTAAAGGGGCAATTAAGGGTAGATTAAAAATGAATAATAAAAAGAATAAAAAGAAAATTAATATGCAAGATATGACAAAACTTAATTTTTATTTGATGTATTTAGAATTATTAGATAAAGAAATTAATAAAACTAAAAATATTGAATTAAAAGATGAACTAATTATAGCTAAATATAGACTTATGTATGTACTTGATTCTATTTATGATTTAATGAACTTTAAAAAGAGAGAATCTTCTATTAAGATTAATGGTGATTATAGTTTTATTGAAACTATTATATATTTCTTTACTGTTGAAGTATTAAGTTATGATGATAAAGAATATAAATTAGATGGTACTAATAAGAAAGATATTATTACTTATTATTTTAATATTATTAAGAAGTTATATGTAGAAACTTACTATAAACTTACTAATGACAGGGTAATTATTGATTTAATTAATAATAGTAATTTTTATAATGTTAATACTATTAGTAGTAAGTTATTTAGTAATATAGTTCCTTCTGAAAAAAATAAAAGTAAAATAAAGAAGAAAGACTTTTAATTAATTATAATATTAATAAAAAGAGGTTATATTTGATATAAATAACTCTTTTTTTCTGTGATTATGGAAGTGAATATTTATGGGGAAACAAAATATAATTGATGGTATTAGATTGATAGTAATTATTGGTGTTTTTATTTTTATGGTAATTGGTAGTTATAGGAATATTATTAATCAGAATAAAGTAATTAGTACTAATACTTATATAGATAAAGATAATGAGATAGTTAATTCTAATTTAGAAAAAGAAGAAGTAACTGATATGGAAAATAAATATTATGAAGATATAAGTAAAGAAGATATAAATGAATATAAAAATATACAAAGTGAAAATACATATACTGATTTAATAAATGAAGTATATGAAATTACAAATAATTATCGTTCTTTAGTAGGAGTTTCTTCTTTAACTTTAGATTCTTCTTTAGTAGAAGCTGCGAGTATTAGAGCAAAAGAGTTAAGTGATAGTTTTTTACATACAAGACCAAATGGTAGTAGTTGTTTTACTGTTTTATCAGAACTTGGAATATCTTATGGTACTGCTGGGGAGAATATAGCGGCAGGCTATAGTTCTTCACAAAGTGTAATGGAAGGATGGTATTCTTCTAGTGGCCACTACCAAAATATAATTTCTTCTAAATTTAAAAAAATAGGAATAGGAGTTAATATAATTAATAATCAATATTACTGGGTACAAATATTTTCTAATTAAAATTATTTATTTAATATTGAAATTATTATCTATTTATGATATGATTTATACATAGGTAAGAGATAAAAGATTTACGAAAAAGATTCCGAATAATTCGCAAATCGGAAAGGAGGCCCCTCTTATGAAAAAAGTATTATTTTCAAAAGTTAACTACAAGTTAATTGGTGGTGGTGGTCAAAAATCTAATCTAACTAAATTAAATAATATAAATAAAGACTATGAAATAACTAATAGAAATATTAGTATTTTTTCATAGTCTTTTTATCATGAAAGGAGTTTTATATGGAAAAGAATAAGAAATTAATAGTACTAGGAGTACTAGCCTTGATACTAATTATATCAGGAATAACATATGCTATACTTACATGGACAAGTAGTAGAGTAAATATAGGATTAACAAGTAATTGTTTTACTATAGATTATACTAAAGGTAATGATATAGCAAATGCTAGTATAAAAGCATTAAATGAAAGTGATTTAATAAGTGATAATAAATTTACTATTAAAGAAGGAATAGCATTAACATATGCAAATATAGGAATAAAGTCTACATGTACAATAGAGGGATATGGATCATTATATTTAAATGTAACAACATTATCAAGTGCTTTTTCAACAGGTAATAGTAAAGGAGCACTTAAATATGCAGTACTAGATAATACTAGTACAACAAGTACAGTAACAGTAGCATCTCTACTTAATCAAAAATTTAATATAGTAAGTAAAGGAAGTATAACAAGTACAGGTAAAATAACATTACTAACTAAACAATTATCAAATACAAAATTAAATAAATATCTAATAGTAATCTATGCAGATGTATCAAAAATAGCCAATGATGCTATGGATGCATCATTTAATGGAACAGTAAGTGCTGATGCAAATCAAGGTAAATTAGCTACAGAAGCTGATATCACCTTACAAAGATTAAGTAGTTTAAATAATGCTATTAAAGTAGATACTTCAAAAACACCTGACTTTTCTACAGTAAGTGGTAATAATGGTGTTAAAAAAAGTATGAATGATGATAGCATAATTGCTTCAAATCAAGGTGATGGAACTAAAGGAGTATATGCTTCAGAAGATGATTTTGGGACATCATACTATTTTAGAGGAGCAGTAGAAAATAATTATGTTAAGTTTGCTAATTACTACTGGAGAATAATAAGAATAAATGGTGATGGTTCAATTAGAATGATATATGCAGGTACAGAAGTTCATGCAAATGGTGAATCTGAAACAGATAGTAGTATAGGTGATTCAGCATATAATACTAATTATAAGGATAATGGTTATGTAGGATATATGTATGGTAATTTTACTACTCCAACTAATTGTAATACTGATAATAGTACTGATATTACTACTTGCACTGGAGGCTCTACTTCATATAATGAAGCTCATGCAAATATAAATAATAGTACAATTAAAACTTATATTGATAATTGGTATAATACTAATTTAAGTGATTATTCTTATGCCATAGCAGATACT
>CAKPIH010000049.1 GCA_934162325.1 uncultured Bacilli bacterium | reverse complement strand
AAAGAAAAAGTATCAACAATTTCTGTTGATACAATTAATTATTTAGTTTCAATTAAACCATAATCTCCATCTTTTCTTTTATAAAGAACACAAATTTTATTAGTATCCATATCTTTATATACAAAGAATGAGTGACCAAGAAGTTCCATTTCTAAAATAGCCTCTTCTTCATCCATAGGTTTCATTTCAATATCTTTTCTTTTAACAATTCTTTCTTTAGGTTCTTCCTCCTCTTTTATATCAAAATCAAAGTTAAATTCTTTAACATTCTCTTTAACATTTCTATTTAATCTAGTTTTATTCTTTCTTATTTGTCTTTCTAATTTATCACTTACTAAGTCAATAGCAGCATATAAATCATCACTTTCTTCTTCGCTTCTAAGAATAAACTTACTAGTAGGAATAGTAACTTCCACTATTTGTGAATTACCTCTTACTTTAGCCAGTACGTTAGCGGTAATATCATCGTCCTTAAAATATTTTTCAAGTCTTCCTAATTTAGTTTCCGTATAGTCTTTTATTGCATCGGTAATAAGCATCTTATCACCACGAATATTGTATTTCATATCAACATCCTCCTCCTATAATTAAAGTATATCAGAAATAATTTAAAAATAAAATAGAAAAATGAAAATAACATAATTTAACATAATTTAAACATAATTTGAGTAAAATTAAGACCAAAGATTTTCTTTATATTCTCCTTCTTCTACTAATTTCTTAATAGAGTTTTTAACATCAGGAGTATCTTCTCTATAAGTAACACCATGCCAACTAGCAGTAGTTCTAATTACTTTCATTGATGCCTTGCCATTCTTAATTAGATTACTTACAACATCAGGAATTAAATATTCTGAAGTAAGTAAGTTTTCTTTATTATCTATAAAGAATTTACTAAAACCTTCTTCAATATATCCAAATATACTAGGAGTAAATAGTAGGAAATTCATACTTACAGTATCATCACTATTAACGGTGAAACTATCACTACCATCAAGTGGACTAGCTACAATTTCATTGCCAATTTTTTCTATTTTACTCTCAGTAATAGATTTTAAATAATTATTACTATCTACTTCACAAACACCTCTTTTAACAGAACCATTTTCTGTTAAAGTATTCGCTACCATATAGCCAATCATACCATATTTACTAGAGTCATTATCAGTATTACTTAAATATTCATATGCTTTAATAAATGCATCTCTACCATAGAAATCATCAGAATTAATCATAGCAAAAGGTTCATTAACATAATCCTTTGCACATAATACCGCATGAGCAGTTCCTAATGGTTTCATTCTACCACTTGGAATATCCCATCCCTTAGGTAAATTATTTAATTCTTGAAAAGCATATTCTACCTTAATATGTGGTTCTACTCTTTTACCAATAGTTTCTTTAAATAGTTCATAGTTTTCTCTTTTTATGATAAATACTATCTTATTAAATCCTGCTTTTATAGCATCATAAACAGAATAATCAATAATAAATTCATCACTAGGACCCATTGGCTCTATTTGTTTTAATCCTCCAAATCTACTACCCATACCAGCAGCTAAAATAACTAATGTTACATCTTTTTTCATATAATCCTCTCTTTCTTAAATGTACACCTTATATTCTTTTATAACTAAATTATATCAAATAAAATGATAAAAGTGAAGACTATACTACAAAAACAAAAAAAATGGTACACAGAGTGTATACCATTTAAATTATTTATATTGAGACATATATGTATTATATTTCTTTTCTAATACAGTATCAGAGAATTTAAGACCTGATTCTTCTCTCATTTTATCTAAAGCAACATAAGAGATATTTTTATCTTCTGATTTCTTTTCACTTACTAATGAATCAATTATTTCTTCTTTAACATCTTCAAGAGCAGGTTTTTCTTTTTGGTCTATTCTATAAATTACATGATAACCATAAGAAGTCTTAACAGGTTCTTTGCTATAACTATTATTTTCTAGTTTTTGCATAGCTTCCATATAAGCAGATTCTAAGTTGGCATTATAAGATTTATATCCTAATTCTTCATAAGTAATTTGATCTTTATATTCTTCTTTAACATCATCAAAAGATTTACCATCATTTAATTTAGATATAATTTCTTTAGCTAAATCTTCAGCTTTTTTCTTATCTTCATCACTCGCAGAACTATCTACTTTTACTAAGATGTGTTTAGTATTAATATCACCATAAACTTTATCTTCATAGTATTTTTCTACTTCTTTATCAGAAATTAAAGTTTTGATATAGTCTTCAGCATATTTATTTCTTCTATATTGTAGTCTTAAATATTCTAAGAAAGCTTTTTCACTACCAAAACCATTATTTGATAAGAAAGTTTCTTTATCCATTTTATAGTATTGTTCATAAGCACTATAATAACTTTCTGCTTGCTGTTTTAATTCGTCGTTCATTTCATCAGTTTCAGGATATTTCTCTTCAAGAATTTTATTGTCAATCTTATCTAATAATGAACTAATAGAATATACATCTTTCATATCTTCATATAAGTCATTTGCAGTTACTGTATAGCCATCAATTTCTGCAACAGGTTGAGTACCATCTTTTAATGTAGCAATTCTATCAGGCCATATAATAACAACTACTAATACAGTAACTAATATACCACCAACTGCTCCATAAATAGCAAGTCTATATTTATCAAAGAATTCAAGCATTTTAAATACTTTATCATCACTAACTTTATTTACTTTTTTAGTATCTTTCTTTGATTCTTTTTTAGACTCTTTTTTAGGAGTTTCCTTAACTACTTTTTCTTCCTTTACTACTACCTCTTTTTTTTCTTTTTTATTATTTTTTGTCTCTTGTTTTTTCTTTGCCATTTTTCATTCTCCTTTCAAAGATACATTAATATAATATCAAATCTAGGCTAAAAATACAAGGCTATTTTGTAAATATGGGCAAATTACCACAATTTTTAATTTTATTTTTTTATTGTTTATAAAGTACAGCACACTTTTCTTATTTTTCCATAAAATATTGTGAATAGAAAAAAAGGAGGAATGTATTATGGGTAACTGTGGATGCGGTACTGGATCTAGTGCTGCTATTGTATTAGTACTATTTATCCTACTAATAATCATACTAGGCGCTTGGATATAATTTAAAGGAGGTGCATTATAATGTCTGGAAATAGTTCTTGCAGCAGCACTTGCAGTCATAAAAGCAATAATGGTTTATTAATTGTTATTGTATTATACATCTTACTTGCTATCATATTAGGAAATGCTTTCTTGTATTAAAATATTTATTTTAGAGAAACTATCTTCGGATAGTTTTTTCGTTTGTAATACAAATATTTATAAATAAAAAAGTAGTGACTTAAAAAATAGTCACTACAAAAATAATTTTAAATAATTAATAATTATCATTAACGATAATAAATAGTATTAAAACTATTGCTTTTTCTTTGGTGTTAAACTTTTAGAGCGAATTTTACCCTTTGTTAAAGTTTCATATTTGGCTAAAATTTCAACTTTTTTATCAGGATCGTACTTAAAGCTTTCCATTAATTCACTTATTACCTCGCTATCATTACTAGGTAAATAATTTGATGCTTTATTTTCTATTGGTTCTTTATAATTGGTAAAATATGTTAACATTTCCCTTAAACTTTCGTTTTCTGTTTGTAAATCTATCATTTTCTTATTGTTTTCTTCAATTAGATGATTTATATATTTTATATAATGATCTACTGTTAAAATATAAACATTTCCTATTAATGAATTTGCACTTCCGTAAGTTGTTTCGTATGTTTTTCCATTGTCTCCTAGTACTATGTATATTTGTTCGTACCATGGACTTCCATGATAAGATAAGTCTTCAGATTTTTTACTACTTATTATAACTCCCTTCATAGGCTTCTTTTTTTCCAATATTTTTGAATCATTATTTTTATTTTCAGAAAAAATTAAAACCTCAGTTCCGTTTGAAATTATTTTATCCATAAGTATAAACCTCCCTTATACTTAACATTTTATCATAAAAAATATTAAATGCAATAGTTTTAATTAAAAAAGTAGACATTTGCCTACTTTAATTTATTATATACTTCTTCAATAGATAATTTATCATCATTATGATACTTAGGAATTAGATGTAAATGATAATGCTTAACATCTTGACCAAGGCCATTATTTTGAGCAAAAGTAATACCGTCACAATTTAGTCTTTCTTTTAATCTATTTGCTATAACTTTCGCAGTTTCTAAAACATGATTAAGTACTTCTTTATCAATATCAAAGAAGTCTTGATAATGTTCTTTAGGCACAATTAGACAGTGGCCAGTACTATTAGGGTTAACATCTAAAAATACCTTTACAACATCATCTTCATATATTGTATATGATGGTATTTCATTATTAATAATTTTACAAAATATATCCATATTAGGTTACCTCCACTATAAGTATATCAAAAAAAAGAAAATAAATAAATATTTTCTTAAGTGAATATCTGCGAATATTCTATTATAATTATGTATACCAGCAGAAGATTTTATACAAATAAATATAAATTTAATTCTTAATCTTACTAAATATAATCGCGGTATCATAAAATTTATTAAGTCTTTTATTCCAATTATCTTTTATTTCTTTAATTAATTTATCTTTAATATATTTAATATTATCTTCATCCTTCTCAAAATAATCATAGTATAAATATTTTAAATTAATATCATTCTTTTCATTACTAATATATTTTAGAAGAAAGTCTCTCTTTTCTTTAATAATTCTAGTAACATTATCATTATTAACTTTAGTATGTTTAATAATAGGAATATTGTATATTTCATTGTTTACAATTTCATCTAGTACCTCTTCTTCTTCATCAAGAGTAAGACTACTTCTTTTAATTAAGTTACCATTTTCATTAAACATAATAGCTATAACTTCTTTCTCATTAGAAATAAGAATAGAAGGACCAAGTTTACTCCTTGTATAAGTATAAGTTTTATCTCTAATAACATTAATAAAATCCTTACTAACACAGACATTATCATGTTTCATAATATTAAAACATTCATTATCTACAAGAAACAGAGGAATCTTCTTAACATTAATAATATTATCTTTTCTATTCCATTCATAAAAAGAATAATATTCCTTATTAAAATTAAGTACAATATCATAAATATAATTCATTCTTATCTTCTCCTTTAATAGTCATTGATAAAATCATCATAATAAGACCGATAATACTAAAATAACATTCAAATCTTCTAACAATAAAATTAACATAATTCAAAAAATTATACCCCATAGACATTAAATTAAGATATAAAATAATAAAACTACATCCAATAACCATAAAACCAAATCCAAGTAAAAAGAAAAAAACTCTTACCATAATATCCCTCATTTAAACATATTCAAATAAATAGATATTATTAAGAGTTTTTACTTACTCAATTTCGTTATTATTTTTAATTTCTACTCTACTAATAGAGTCAAATCTTTTAGTAATCTTATCAGTAGTAACATGAATACTTTCAATATCTTTATTAACAGTTTCTATACTTCTAGATAACTTATCCCATCTATCTTTATACCTACTAAATTCAACACCTAATTTATTAAGTTCATCATGAATAATACTAGTATATTTATCTCTCTCCATATTCTTAAGAAGAACTTCAATAACAGTAAATGTACTAATTAATGTCGTAGGAGAACATATCCATACTCTTTTTCTATGAGCATATTCAACTAAATCACTATGATAAGCATTAATTTCAGCGAATAAAGCCTCAGCAGGTAAGAACATAATAGCCTGGTCTGAAGTAATACCGGGAATAATATATTTAGAACTAATAGCATCAATATGTTTCTTAACATCAGCTTTAAATTCTTTTTCCGCAGCAGTTCTCTCTAGTGGAGAAAGATTTTTATCAACCATTTTTTGATAATGTTCTAAAGGAAATTTAGAATCAATAGCAACAGTACCTAATGGCTCGGGAGCAAATATTACTGCATCAGCAATAGTGGTATTAGGAAAAGTATACTGAAGTCTATATACATTATCATTTCTTTCACCAAATATACTAACAAGAATATGCTTAAGATTAATTTCACCAAATATACCACGACTCTTTTTATCAGTTAAAATACTTTGAAGAGAAACAATATCCGTAGATAAAGTATCTATTTTCTTTTGAGCTTCATCTATTCTAGATAATCTTTCTAATATATTTGTAAATGTTTTATTAGTCTTAGCAAAATTATCATCTAATCTTTCATTAACTTTATCATTAATTTGACTAAGTTTCTTTTCCATTCTTTCATTTAATCCATTAAAATTATCATTCATTGTTTTCATTATATCTATTTGAAAACTAGATAACTCTTTAAC
>CAKPIH010000048.1 GCA_934162325.1 uncultured Bacilli bacterium | reverse complement strand
CTTAATTTAGACATATAAAAACCTCGTTTCTATTTTGTCCAAGAAACGGGGTTCATATCAGAATGTATCTAACTCAATTATTTTACTCTATACATCTTCTTCTCTCATCATTCTTCATACCTAACTTCACTCATATAGTTAAATCCACTTAAGAAATAATCGTATTGATATTCTCTTACTCTATTTTCCATAATATCATTTATAGGTATAAGAGTTAAATCTTTTAATACTACATATTTATATGTAAAAGTTAATACTTCATCATAATATTTAGTTAACATATTAATTTTTACTGTAGTAGTAACTGTTTTATTTAAATCAGTATCAAAATAACTCATAAATTCATAAAAGCCTTTATCTGTTTTTACTATTCTTTCATTATATATTCTAATTATTTTTTCACCTTCATAATTACCACTTACTTTTTCAAGAGTAGGATGCTTCTCATTACCATAATTCTTACTATATAAAATATTATCTTTTACATAAACATAATTAGACATAAAATCATAATCTATTTTTTTACCAAGAAATTCTGTTGAATATTCCCATTTAAGATAATCACTTAAACTATAATTAGCTTTTAAATACATATCATAACTATCGTTTATTTTATTATCTGTATTATTATCATGTAATGTATATATAGTATCATTATAATCATAAAATTTTATATCTGGTCCAGCATCAGGAGTAATATTCATAACCTTGATATTTTTATCTACATCATATACTTTTTTATAAATAAATTCTCCACTATCTAATTTTTCTGGATTGAAAATATATATGGAATTATTATTTATAAAGGAGTATTTACTAAAACATGTATCTTCGTTTAATATTTCTCCACCAGTTAATTTTAAATACTTTTTATCTGGGTATTTCTTTTTTAATTCTTCTAAAATAGATGTTGCCTCTTTAGGTGTATGATCTATTGGCATTGGTTTATTACTTATTATAGCAATAATAACCACTATAGATATTAATATAACAATTCCTATAATAGCATAAATTATTTTTTTATTCTTCATATTACACCTACTTTTCTATATATCCACTTGTCTTTTCTAAGTACATATTATCAGTTACTGGTTTATATCTTTCTCCATCATATTCATCATTAAATCCGTTATATGCTTTATATATTTCATTTGTTTCAGTATCATAAACTCTTTCATAACCAAGTGTGGCATCACTTTGTTTTTGACTCATAATATCAAAAGATGTATTTCTTTTATTCCATGAATCCATTATTCCATCACTTATCTCATTACCTATTGATCTAATCTGCTGGAAATTTTTCATAACGGCATCTTGTTCATTATTAAATCCATTTATAAAAGTATCTGTAAAATTAAGTGAAGAACAAATTGTATTTAATGTATCTTCCCAATCAATAAATTCATCTTTTGGTGTCGTAATAAAAATTGTATCATATACATTTAAGTATTGTATATCTATTTGTTTACCTGAAATTATATTTTCATAAACATAATAAGTACCTACATCATATACATAAGCAGTAAATATTCCTTCACCTTCTTCGCCATTTGCATCTTTAAATGTTGCTCTTAATATATCTCCTCCAAATACTCCTTTACCTAAATTTTCACTTACTGTAAAATCTGTTAAAGTTGGGAAGGTAAATGCACTAGTATTATTTAAAGTACCTAAATCATTAAATATTTTATAAAACCCTTCCGTATCTTTAGTGGCTATTACACTAGTTTTTGCAAATGGATTATTTGGATAATATTTTTGTTGCCATCTTTTGGCATCTTCTGATTTATTATATCCTTCGGTTTTCATATTTAAGAAAAATTGATAAAGTGGTTTATCTGGATTATATACTTTAATTGTATAATGAATATAATCTCCTAATGTATCTACTTTCCATCCTTTTGGTATCTTAATAGAAAACTCATTTGTTTTATAATCTTCAAGTTCTATTTTACTAACATCTGATTTTACTATTTTAATGTTTTTGTCTGGATTATAAAATAGTCCTTTACCATTATCTCTAGTTAATAAAAGAATTCCTCCTATTACTATTAGAATAACTACACTTATTATAATAAGATTTCTTTTTGAAATATTTAATTTTCCAATCTTAATCATTTTACTTCTCCTCTCTATTTTATATTATAAATTAAAATCTTTATTGGAGCAATAGACTTGTCTTAAAAATCATTGTTTTTGCTGGAAAGTTATTTTTATTATTTAAAAAGTATAGTATAATAGTGCTTAAGGAATGGTGGATTATGAAGTTTAAAGAAGTTTTAAATAAATATTTGAAAGAATTAAATTGTTCTTCAAAAAAATTATCTGATGAATCTGGGCTATCTGAATCTGTTATAAGTAGATATAGAAGTGGTGAAAGAACCCCAGCAAAAAATAGTGAACAATTAAACAAATTAACTAATGCTCTTTTTAATATTGCTAAAGATAATGGTAAAAATAAATGTACTTTTGATAAAATAGTAAGTGATTTTAATAGTGTATTAACTAGCGATGACTTTGACTATACTACATTTAGTAATAATTTAAATACTTTAATAACATCACTAAACATAAATACTCATGAAATGTCAAAGTACATTGTATTTGATGCCTCGCATATTTCAAGAATTAGATATGGTAAAGCTAGACCATCTAATCCAGTAGAATTTTCAAATAAAATATGTTCTTATATTTTAAATAGATATAAAAATCCAGATGATATAAATAATTTAATGATGATTATTGGATGTAAAAAAAGTGATTTATCAAATGAAAAAATCTATAGTACTTTATTTAATTGGTTAACTAGTGAAATAGTTCCTGTTAAAAGTAAAGTATCCGATTTTTTACATCATCTTGATTCATTTAACCTAGATGATTATATAAAAGTAATAAAATTTGATGAATTAAAAGTTCCCAATATCCCTTTTTATAAAGCTAAAACTAAACATTATTATGGTATTGAAGAAATGAAGCAAGGCGAACTAAACTTTTTTAAAGGGACTGTTTTATCTAAATCTAGAGAAGATATATTTATGTGTAGTGATATGCCCATGGAAGATATGGCTAAAGATATAGATTTTGGTAAAAAATGGATGTTTGCTATTGCTATGTGTTTAAAAAAAGGACATCATCTAAATATTATCCATAACTTAGATAGACCTTTTAATGAAATGATGTTAGGTCTAGAAAGTTGGATTCCTATTTATATGACTGGTCAAATATCTCCTTATTATTTAAGTAATCTTAAAAATAATATATATAATCATTTAAACTATGTATCAGCAGCAGCAGCTTTATCTGGAGAATGTATAAATGGTTTTCATAATAAAGGTATGTATTATTTAACTACTAATAAAAATGAAATTGAATACTATAAAGAAAAAAGTGATTTACTTCTTAAAAAAGCTAAACCACTTATGGAAATTTATAGGGAAAGCAATATAAAGGAATACCATTTATTTTTAAAGAAAGATGAAAATATAGAATGTGATAGAACAAGATATATTTCTTCATTACCCCTATTTACAATTAGTGATGAACTATTAATTAAAATCTTAAAAAGAAATAAACTTTCAAAAGAAGAAATTAATAAGATAATTAAATATAAAAATAATGAATTTAAATATATGAATAGTATTCTTAAAAAGAACAAAGTATTTGATTATATTTATGTTATTAAAGAAAATGATTTTATAAGTGATACCCCTTCCCTTTCATTAAACAATTTATTCATAGATAAAATAATTAATTATACTTATAAAGAATATATAGAACATTTAAAATTAACAAATGAATATGCTAAGAATAATAAGAATTATAATGTCTTAACTGAAAAAGATAAAACTTTTAAAAATATAACAATAACTATTTTAAAAAATAATCATGTTATTATTTCAAAAAATTCTAATCCAACAATACATTTTGTTATTAGACATCCTAAATTAGTTGCCGCTATTGAAAGTTTTAATCCTCTTGTAAAGGAATTATAATTTGTAATATTAATTATTTTAATAGAGAATTAGAAATTGATCTAATCCTCTTTTTTACTTATACAAATAAAGTGTCGCTATTCCAAAGTCATGTAATGCCATCTATTATTAATATTAATATTTTGTATTTATTTTTTTACACTTTTTATATTTTGTAATTCGAATCTATATTTTTGTTTTATTTCTGGATATTTATGATGATCTACTTCAGATATAAACATATTATATGGTCTTATATATAGTTTATTATCTCCGTATAAAGCTCTATATATAACATATTCCTCTTCTGTTTCACTATTTATTGCTATGTCTTCAACTAGATATAGGTCTCCTTTAAAATGTTTATATATTCCTTTTATTTTTATTTTATTCATATATATTTTTCACCTCTTAATATTTTTTATATTTAACTAAATAATATTGGTATATTACCATATAGTATTATTCTTAATATTCCTATTAATACTAAATGTAATGGATAATATAGATAGAAGAACCATTTTAACCATTTTACTTTTCCTCTTTCTCCATTATATTCTTTTAAAAGAGGATATACTAGTACTGCAAATAAAGATATTATTCCATATGTTTTATTTACAAAGATAAATGATATTAAGGCATATAATGATAACCATAACATCATTGCCTTCATTTGTTTATTTAAATTACCTCTAGCAGAATACATAGATAGTATACTCATTACTGCTATTGAACTAAAGTCAGCAGGAAAAGCTATTACATTTATTAATATTACTAATATCCATTTCTGATATTCTTTTAATTTATTATTGCCATTAGCTATATATAAAGCTACTACTGCCCAAGCTAGTGACCACATGATACTAGTTTGATTAAAGACACTACCCGTAGTAAATGGTATATAATTTATACCAAAGGCAAAACAATAAGCAAAGTGTGATATTATAGCAAAGATAAATAATCTTGTTATATATTTTTTTAGGTTCTTAGTATAATAATATCCTTCACATATAAAGAAAAACATAATAGGAGCAGTTACTCTACCAATAACATGTAATATTATAGGTACAATATTATTTTGCATATTAGGATATAAAAGATCTGCTAGATGATCTATTGTCATAGCTATTATTGCTATTATTTTTAAATGATTTGAATTTAATTTTTTCATATTTATTCCTCTATAATTATTATATCAAAAAAAGTAAAATATTTCATCTACTTTAGATTAATTTTATTTATTTCCTAATGAGCTTATAATCTCATTAGGTGATAAGAAGCCTATGGTCTTCTTATCAAATATTTTTATTATTTGGCTTATTTGATTTTTTCTAACGTATCTTCACTTATACTATATCTTATTTTTAACTCTAACATAATTATCTATACTATATAAATTATAATTTTAATATATTATTTATACCTTCTTTTAATAATATCATTATCTTCTATATTACCTATTAGTAATGGAGAATTAACATCATGATTATGATAATTTTCTATTACTTTATTCTCATCATAATTAGCATAGCAATATTTACAGAAGTGTCTACAACTATTATATACACCTATATCTACCATATTAACACAATTACAATACTTATTCTTTCTTGAAGTCCAATTCTTATAAGATTTACCAGTTAGTTTATAGGCAAGTGTATGAGATAAACATTCTTCTTTTATAAAGCCATATTCTTCTAATGTTTCTTCTTCAGCACAAGTCTGTACTGTCATATTATTTTCTCTTGCTATCCTAGAGAAGGATTCTCCTAGTAACTTATAGTCTTCTTTAGTAAATGGTTTTATTTTTAAAATATTATTATTCTTTCTTACATTCTTATAGTCATCTATAAATGATACTATAATATGTTTTACATAACCATTTAACATAGTACATAATTTATTAAAAGCCTTTATATGATATTCTATATTATATTTATCACTTAAGAATATTGGATCATATCTAATATATATATTATCTATTCCTAGTATCTTAGATAATCTTTTTACTCCTTCAATTATATCCCTCTTATCTATAACATTAGGTTCAATATCTTTATTATAGGGGGTTATTGTTATATGAAAAAGAATTGGTTTATCTATTTCTTTTATTCTATCTATTATTGGAAGAGGATTCTTAGTACAAAAAACAATTAAATCAACATCTTCAAAATATATTTCATTTACTAAGTGATAATTAAAAGGATTTCTTACCATAACATATCCTTCTTTATATCTATTCATAAACCACTTGGTATAAAAAGCCACTATATCAGTTCTTCCGCTTACATTTAATATCATAATTACATCACATCTAATATTATAGCAAAAAATACATAAGTTTTAAACCTATGTATTTCTATTTCTTCAATGTTCTAGTAGGACATTTAACTTCTTCTTTTTGTGTTAACAAATCAATTTGTTTATTATATTCACTATTTCTATGTTGAAGGATAAAAATATTTACATTATTTATAGCAATATTTCTTCTTAAGAATTTAATTTGATCTTCTCTTGTTCTAAAGAAACTATTTCCTACTAAGCCCATACCATA
>CAKPIH010000047.1 GCA_934162325.1 uncultured Bacilli bacterium | reverse complement strand
TGATATTTATTTTAAAACTTAGAATAAGGTTTAAAATAACCCTCTAAGATTATAGCTTAGAGGGTATATAAATAATTATTTTAATATTTTAGTTTTACCTTTTCTTGGTACTATTATATTACCATTTATTTCATAAATATTATTATCAAAAATATCTTCTTTCTCTAGTTTTACAAAGTCTACTTTTTTATTTACTTCAGTAAGAGGTATTTCTTTAGTAATAACATAATATTTAGGAATATAAAGTTCTTTTAATTTAGTATATATTAATTTATTTAATTCATTAATAGTAGTTTCTTTTTCATCTTCATTATTAAAGATAATATGACATACTGGTATTTCTCTTTCAATAGAATCTTCTTTTTTAACTACACAGCAATCAAAAACATTATGATGAGTTTTAATTATTTCTTCAATAGCAGTTAACCATACTTTATCACCACTTCTAGTAATCATTCTCTTAGCTCTACCACAGTGATATATTCTACCTTCTTTATCCATATAACCATAATCGCTAGTATGAAGCCATACTTTACCATCTTTATGTTTCATTAATACTTTATCTGTTTCTTCTTTATCTTCAAAGTAACCTTTCATAACAGTAGGACCACTTATACATATTTCTCCTATTTTACCTTCTCCAAATGGTATTTCGTTATTATTTTCATCAAACATACTAACATTAACATTAATAAATGGTATTCCTATACTACCTAAAGCATAAGCTATTTCTTTAGAATAAGTAGCTGCCGCTGTTGACTCACTCTCTCCATATCCTTGTTTTAATGTTGCTTTTCCACCATGATTTCTTATATATTCATTAGCGGCCTCTTCTTCTGCTACGGTAAGTTTATCTCCTCCAGATATTGGACTAGTCATAAATGATGTATCTTTTATAATATTACTATCGACCATTTCTTTAAATAGGATTGGTCCTGATAAGAAAATATTTGGTTTATATTTATCTAGTAATAATGGATATTCCTGAGGTGTAAAGAATGGTATTAATTCTACTGATACTCCACAGCATAATAAACAATATGTAGCGTTGCAGTAGTAAGCTACTGATGGTGGCAGGATACTCATGGAAGTTTTACCTACATCAAAACCTAAATCTCCTAATTTAAAACCATAAGCACTACTATTTAGATTAATATTTGATAGAGGTACGCCTTTAGCATTACCAGTAGTTCCTCCAGTATATACTATTACTGATGTATCACTACCTGTACCCATAGGCTTATTAAGTAGTTTACCACTACTTGTAATTTTCTTAAAGTCTTTAAATGACATAAATCTTTTATCTATCTTATATGAATCAGACTCTCTTTCTTGCTTCTTCATATTAGTTAGAATATTTTCTAATTCTTTATATAATAATTTTGGATTATTACTTTGAGCTTTATCTTTAGCATTTTCTACTAACATATTTAATTTTTGAATACCAGATAATTCTTCAAATAATGACATACAAATAATACTATCTAAAGTATCTACTTCTTCTATACCTTTACTTACTTTTTCAGTTATTAATGGTACATCTGTTATAAAGAAATACTTAGACTTTGTCTTTACTAGTATATCTTTAATTCTATCTTCTGCTTCATCAAATTTTATTAGATTAGCAGTAGCTCCTAGTTTGGATAAGGCAAACCACATAAAGATTATATCAGGATTATTAAGCATCATAAATGATACTATATCTCCTCTTGTTATATTCATTTTATTAAATCTCTTGATATATTCTTCTACTTTACTTATTAGATCTTCTCTTGTATATACTTTACCACAATATGATAGAAGTTTTATATTACCATAACTCTTAGTTACTTTTAAGAAATAGTCATAAGCATTCATATCAGTATCTAAGTAAGTTTTCTTTATATCTGAATAAGTATTAATATCGACATTATAATATTTAAGCCATGGTTTTACATTAGATGCTAATGTTCCTTCGACCCTTCTTTCTTTATCAAGAACAAAACTCTCTCCATTAAATCTTTCTTTATTTATATTTATTTCCATTTAAATCCCCTCCAAAAGCAATATTATTATATCATAAATTGTTAAATAGTCAAATTATTCATTGATATAAGAGTTTATTTTATGGTACAATATATTAAAGAGGTGACATAAATTGGGTAAGACTATTACTAAAGTTATAAGAGTAGATAATGATACTAAAAAATTAATGAATGAATTTTATAAAGATATGAAAAGAGATAAGACTCCTCCATATGCTGTATTTCAAGCTGATACTGGTGATACAATAGTTACTTTATATGAGTCTGGTAAGGCTATGTTCCAAGGGGTATCCGCGGATATTGAAGCTGGTATGTGGGAAAGTATTAGAAAAGATAAAGATAATATTGATTATTTTATGGATACTAAAGATACTAAAGTTAAAAAAGATATTGAAGTAGAGATTCCTAGTGATATTGCTTCAGTTGGTTCTGATGAAGTTGGTACTGGAGACTACTATGGTCCTATCGTAGTTACTGCTTCTTTTGTTAGTAAAGATAATATTCCTTTCTTAACTGAACTTGGTGTTAGGGATTCTAAGAAATTATCTGATGAACAAATTCTTAAGATAGTACCTAAGATTATTAAAAAAATACCATATAAAACGATTATGTTATCTAATAAAGAATATAATGATAATTATGGTAAAGATATGAATATGAATAAGATTAAGGCTGTACTACATAATAAGGTATTAACTGAAATGGTTAAAGATAATGATTATGATTATATTGTTGTAGATCAATTTGAGCCTGAGAAGAGTTATTATAATCATTTATCTGATGTACCTAATCCTTTAAAGGGTATTACTTTTATTACAAAAGCAGAAGATAAATGCCTTTCAGTAGCAGTATCTTCTCTTATAAGTAGATATATTTTTATTAAAGAAATGGATAAACTAGGAGATAAATATGGTATCTTTTTACCTAAAGGTGCTAACTATTATGTTGAAGATGTTGGTATTAAATTAGTTAATAAATATGGTGAAAAGATATTACATGATATTGCTAAATTAAACTTTAGTAATACTGATAGGATATTAAAAGAAGTAAGAAAATAATTTCTTGCTTTTTTTACTTGTAAGACCATATCTATTATATTTGGTGAATACCTTTTCTAACTTGAAGTCGAAAATTTCGACTTCAAAATTATTAGTTATTAATAATCTTTTTTAACGAAACTCTTAACGTTAATTTTATTCTATTTTAGTAAGTCTACTAATTAACTCTTTTAATATAGTAGAATCCTCTATTCTATTTATACTAGTACACTTTTTACCTATATCTTTTAAACCACTTCCTAAGTTATATAATTCTTTATTATCTAATATAATAAATCTATCATGAAATATATCGGTAGTTATTATTTCTATATTAGAATATTCTTGCATATATTTCTTTTTAGATACCTCATCTATATTTTTAGTATATATTTTTATATTTACTTTAATATCTTTGGTAATATCAAATAATTCTTTACCAGCATAATTATCTATAATTATTATTTCTTTCTTTGCTTTATTTAATATATCTATAAGTAAAGAATAAGCATCATATATTTGTCCATTATAGAAAATATGATTAATTTTCTCTTTAGTACTTAGTTTGTTAAATGATTCTTGTAATAATCTTATTTCATTATCATGTTCTAATACTAAACTATTTATATATTTTTGTTCTATTAGTGAAGTATTTATTATATTTTTCATCGCTACAAAGGCATCCATTATTTTTATACTTATTTCTTCTGCAACATCAGTTTTTAATATAGCACTTAACATAGCGACACCTTGCTCAGTAAATACATAAGGTAAATATTTAATATTAAGTCCTTGTTTTTGATTGTTTTTATTCAAGGTTTCAAATTGAAACCTTGAATAAATAGAAGAATATTCTTCTTTTGTTAATTGAAACATAAATCTTTCTGGAAATCTATTTATATGTCTTTTAACTGCTAAATTAAGTGATTTTGTTCCATTCTTGCAACCATATAACATAGCTAAATCAGAATCTAGCATCACTTGTTTACCTCTTATTTCATAAATTAAATTTTCTATCTTTATATTATCTTTTACTATTATTTCATTCATTTAATCATCCTTTCTTTTAATAAAATAATAACTCTTTTATCATTGTCTTATCGTCTATAATAACATGGTAATAAAACTGTGTCAATATAAAAAAAGCAAGATATATTAATCTTACTTTAGATACTATAATATTATTGTTAATCTTCTACAAAACTACCTATTACTTTAAATACTCCTTCTATTCCTTTTTTTAGAATACTATTTACTTTAATAGATACTTTATTAGTACCTTTAGTTAGAGTACTAGTATAATCTTTCTCAGTACTTACTAAATAATCTTCTCTTCTTACATCTTTACCCTCTTTAATATCTTGTTCAAACTGTTTCATTGCTTCATTAGTCATAACCATCTTATTTTGTAAGTTATATTCATAATAACCAGTCTTTTCTATTACATAACTAATTACAAAGGCTAAAAATAAACTAAAAAATATAATTTTAAATATCTTTTTCTTATTCATGATATTACCCCTTTATATAATAATATAATATGTTAGATATAGCTTCAGTAGTATTTAGTACTTCATCAATATTATTATCTACTCCTCCTAGTTCTATTAGAATGCTATTAGAACTAATATCCTGATTATAAATACCATCTACTCCTGGTCCTTCTTTTTTATAGATACCTCTAGATAAACCTGGATAATATTTATTAGTTATATCATTTATCTTTTCTACATTACTTATATTTTCTTTATAATTATTATGTTCTAAACCTACTACAAAGAGTATCTTAGCATATACTTTACCATTAATAGTAGTAGTTGTTATATTTTTATTTACTGAATCTCTATGAATATCTATAAAATATTTTAATGAGTTATATTTATTCTTTTTATCTAGTATTAATATTCTTGATGCTTTATAACTACTAGCATGATTCCAATTATTTATATTTAAAAACTCTGTCATATTAGTATCCTCTACTAGGGTAGATAAGCCTTTACTATTTAATTTTTCTTTTAATAAGTATGATGCCATTAATACATTAGGAGTTATTCCATATATATCTAGATTAGTATTATTATAGTTTTCTAATTGATGAGAATTATAAATATATATTATAGGGTTATCTATATCTACCGGATTAGGGTCTTCTATATAAGAACTTATTTTCTTTAATTCTTCTAAATTACTATAATCATCATTATGAGATACTTCTAGTACTTTTTCATTATTACCATACATTAATACTCCTTGATCAAGAATACTACTAGGATTTTTTAAATCGATATTAAATAGAAAATTAGTACTAGTATTTACAATATTTACTAATTTATAGTCTTCTAGTAAATGACTATTACCTCCTCCTAGTAAGAAGTTTATAAACTTTGTATTATTTATCTTAGTACTATTCTTTAAAGAGTAGTAGAAGGTTATGGAAAATATACTATATATTATAACTAGATAAAAAAATGATTTTCTAATTATTCTTTTGCTATTATTCTTTAATTTCATCTTTCCTTTCATAAGATCACCTTTATGATAAGTATATATTAATTTATATGAAATTAATGTCAAAAAATAAGCATATTACTATGCTTATTATAAATCTAATCTAAAATTCTTTAATTCATCAATAAATTCATCTGTTTCTTCATCATCAGTTATATTATATATTTTATCTTTAACTTTCATTAATTCATCATAACTTATTATAGCTTCTTCTTCTTGTTTCTTTTCATAATCTGTAAGTTCAATATTTGATGGTTTTGTTTCTTCTTCCATCTTTTCTACTATCTCATTAGCAAACTTCATATTATCATTTACTTCATAAGCATCTTCCATCTCTTCTAGTGGAGATATATTAGGATCCTCATAAGTCATACCTAACCCATTATCATAGTTTATATTATTAAAGTCAAAATTATCTAGATTTTCTCTAGCTATATATTCTTCTTTCTTCTCAATATGAATTGGAGATACTGGTTGTTTACTAGATATTTCTCTTAAAACATTCTTTTGATATAAGTTATTTTCTTTTACTTCTTCTTGTACTTCTTTTATTTCTTCTTTTACTACTGGTATTTTTTCTTCTTCTTTATTAGAAGTTGGTTCTTCTAGTGGAACTTCTTTAGTTTCTACTGGAACCTCTAACTGTTGTTGTTTTAAAATATTATTATTTATTTCTTTATTATCTTCTACTTTTTCTTGTTCTTCTTTTAGTATTTTTACTAATTTCTTATTTTTATTTATTAATATTATTGATATAACTACTAAGAAAATAAAAAGAAATATTATTATCCAAAAGAAGAATAAACTATCACTAGACAAATTATTATAAAAATTATTAAATGAATTTATCATTTTTGTCAACTCCTACTACTGATATAATTTATTATAGAGGCTACGTAAATAGTGGCTGTTTCTACTCTAAAAATTAAATTTCCAAATGATACTCTATTATAACCATTGCTTACTAGAATATCTTCTTCCCTATCACTAATACCACCTTCTGGGCCTATCGCCATTATAATTTTAGCACAATCTTCTATACTTTGTAAATAGTAATTAAGTAGTTTTTCTTTTTCTTTAGTCGAAGCTACTAACTTTAAGTCGGCATCTTCTTTAGTTAAATCCTTGATACTTTTAATATCTTCAATTATAGGGATATTAGTTCTTTTTGATTGTTCACTTGCTTCTTTACAAATACTTTCCCATCTTACTTTCTTTTTATTAAATCTTTCTTTATCTAATTTTACTATACTACGTTCCATACTTACTGGTATTATTTTAGATACACCTAGTTCAGTTAATTTTTGTAGTATTAAATCCATCTTTTGTTCTTTTACTAGAGCTACTGCTACTGTAAGTTCTATTTTTGTTTTTTTATTTTCATCTAATTCTTCTATAACTTTTATATTAAATGGTTCTAAACTAGTTATTTCACATATATGTAATTTATTATTATAAACTACTTCTATTTTATCATTTATATTCATTCGCATTACTTTTTTGATATGTCTTATATCTGATTCTTCTAATAACATATCTTTATTTTTTATAAAATATCTTTGCATAATTATCCCTCACTATATATAATTATAACAAAAAAATTAGACTTTTTATCATCTAATTTAATTTTTTATATCCTTTCATGAAAATCCTAGGTATTTTCATGTCATTACTAGCCTTTAGTCTAGTAATAAATAATTATAAGATATTATATTCACGGTGAAGTACTTTCTAACTAAGATATAAATAATAGTAAAAGAAGATACTCTTGTACCTTCTCTAACTATTTAATGTAGCATTCTTACCAGTAGCATATAAGTTAAATGATAATGTCTTATTTTGCATAGTATCTGGATTAGTAAAATCTTTACCATTAAACCATAAATATAAAGTATATTTATCCGTAGTAGTATTAACATTTCTATCAGTAAATAATGTTAA
>CAKPIH010000046.1 GCA_934162325.1 uncultured Bacilli bacterium | reverse complement strand
TTTATAATATCTTCTTTAGTTGATGATGGATAATCTAAAATAAAACTTGTTCTAATTCTATAACCAATTTTCTTTGTGTCTTCTATTACTTGTTTTATATAATTAATATCCATCTCTTTATTCATTAATTTTAATAATCTTTCACTTCCTGTTTCAATACCAAAGTGAACCCATCTAAATCCAACCTTATACATATATTCTAAAAGTTCTTTATCATAACACTTTATACTGCATAAAGCACCAAATAAACATTTGATATTTCTTTTCTCTATTTCCTTACAAATCTCTATCATTCGTTGTTTATTTACAGTTGCATTGTCATCTAAAAAGATTATTTTCTTTGTATTATATTTTGTTATTAACGTTTCTATTTCATTAACAACATCAATAACATTTCTCCCATTCCATTTACCAAAATAATATGGTGTAGTACAAAATTTACAAGTACCTACACATCCTCTCGAAGTAATAATAGTTCTTGTCTCCATATATTTACTTATATCTAATAAATCTCTATTAACCATTGGCAATTTACTAAAATCATTTATTAATTTTTTCTTTTCAGTAAAATATATATTTTCATTTGTTCTAATAACTAAATTAGGAATACTTTTTAATTTTTCTATATTATCAATATTTTCTATTACATCAGTAATAATTTCATCTGCTATTCCTCTAATAATAACATCTATCCCATTATCTAAAAACTTTTGATAAAAGTGCGTAGATGTTTTTCCAATCATTATAAATTTAGTAGGTTTATTTGTATTATGAATTGTTTCAAATATATTTTGTATTGTTTCAGTAGTATGTAATGGTAATTGATAATCATAGACAAAAACAACTATATTTTCATCAGATAAATATTCATTAATATTATTATTCATTCTATTAACATCCATATCAATTACTTTTACACTATCAAATTTTTTATTTATAATTGTTGCTATTTGTAATACATCTAATGGTTCAGCTAAAATAGACCTATTTGTAAATGGTTTATTTGCTGGATTAACTACTAAAACATTCATAATTAGTTCCTCCCTTAAAAGTTGGTTTCTATTATAGCACAAAATTCATTAAATAGTTATTATTTTATTAAATTTACCAAAAAAAAATACTATGACATAGATTATTGCTGTTAATAGCAAAATATATCATAGTATCATTATTAATTTTTCTTAGGTAATTTACTATAATCATATTTATTATTCCTTCTTCAGTAATTAATTTTTTTCATATATATCAATAATATTATACCAAATAATCATTGATTTGTCTTTTATTTATAGAAAAATATATATAAAAAGTGGAGCCTTTCGGCTCCTCAGGGGGTTTTGGTTATCACACCTACATTTTACTTCGTAGAGTGTGGTCATATCTCTATGACATATTAATCATAATATATTTTTTTATAAAATACAATAGTTTTTTATTTGGTTTACACTTTTTTTATAAAATATGTAAACTAGTCTAGAGTGTCAACCTTTTTAAGTTCTTCTAGTATTGGTCCAAACTCTGGATTGGTTTCAAATGTTAAAAGCATATTTATAAATTCGTCAGCATCTTCTTTTGCTTTAAGTAGCATCTTGAAGTCTCTCTTAATATTAGCCATTTTAAGGCCTAATTCTCCACTTTGTCTTGTACCGAATAAATCGCCTTCGCCTCTTGTTTGGAAATCATATTCACTAATTTCAAAGCCATCACTAGTATTTTCTAAGAATCTAAGTCTTTCTTCTGATTCTTTAGCTACTAATACACAATAGCTTTGTGTATCTCCTCTACCTACTCTTCCTCTTAATTGATGTAAAGTAGATAAACCAAACATATTAGCATTAAAGATTACGATCATTGAAGCATTTGGAACATTAACTCCTACTTCAATAACGGTAGTAGATATTAGGATATTAATTTTATTTTTTTCAAAGTCTTTCATTACTTTATCTTTATCTTTTGGATCTAATTTACCATGAATGATACCTATCTTACTAATCTTACCAAAAGCTTTATTCATTTTTTCTTCTAAATCATATACGCTTTCTTTTTCACTATCACTTTCGGTATCTATCATTGGAGCTACGACATATATTTGATGGTTAAGTTCTAGTTCTTTTTTCATCATTTCTAGAACATCAGTAATATCTTTTTCTTTTTTAAATACTGTAATGATTTCTTTTCTACCTTTAGGTTTACTCTTAATTGAAGATACATCGGTGTCACCATAGATTGTTAAGGCATATGTTCTTGGTATTGGTGTTGCACTCATTGAAAGGACATCAGGACTTATTCCTTTACCTTTAAAGGTATCTCTTTGGTTAACGCCAAAACGATGTTGTTCATCTGTTATTACTAGTCCTAATTTTTTATATTTTACATTTTCTTGGATTAATGCTTGTGTACCGATTATTAAATCTATCTTACCATTTTCTAATTCTTCATAGATAGTCTTTTTATCTTTATTACTGGTACTTGAGGTTAATAGTGCTATATTAAGTTTATATTTACTGAATATTTTCTTTGCTTCTTCGTAATGTTGTACTGCTAGTATCTCAGTAGGAGCCATTAGGGCTGATTGATACTTAGATAAATAATTAGCATATACTGCTATTAAAGCAATTATTGTTTTACCTGAACCTACATCTCCTTGTAGTAATCTATTCATTCTCTTTTTTATGGATAAATCATTAATTATATCATTAACTGCTTTATCTTGATCTAAAGTTAGTTCAAATGGTAAACTTTTAATAAATTTATCTAATTTATCTTTATCTATATTTCTTTCTATTGCTAAATTATCATTATTAATTTTATTCTTTAAATAATTAATTTTAAGTACATACATAAATAATTCTTCATACTTAATTCTTTGTCTTGCTTTTTTTAGTAATAAGATATCTTCTGGTACATGAATATTCTTAATAGCGGATTTTTTATTCATTAAATTATATTTTTCTTCTATATATCTAGGTACTAAGTCTATTACATCATAATCATTTTCTAAAGCTATAGCTTCAAATTTACTTATTTGTTTTACTGTTAGTCCTTCTGTAGTATAATAAATAGGTTCTATTTTAGCAGATGGCGGTAATAAACCAAATCTTATATCTGATACTATTACTGTATTCTTTAGTTTATTATATTTACCTATAATTGTTACTTCTTTTCCTGATTTTAAATCTGAATATAGATGAGTTCTATTATATAGTGTTACATTAAGTATCATTGTTTTGGTACTAATTCTAAAGATCATTTTTTTTAGACTTTTATTTATATATATAGTAGTGGGTTGTCCTTCAACTATACCATCTATTATTATTTTATCTCCATCAGATAGATTACTTAAATCACTTCTTTTTATTATATCATAACGATATGGATAGTAATTTAATAAATCTTCTACTGTATATATTTTTATTTTATTAAGTAATTCTTTTGTTTTAGGTCCAACACCTTCAATTGTTTCTAATTCTTTCATATCTTACAACTCCTAGTATAATTATATCAATATATTTATAAAATGTCTACTAAGTTTACTATATGTTAATTTAAATGTAAAGTAAAAGAAGATAACCTAGTATCTTCTTAGTTTTTTAAAGTAAAATATCCTGGTGTACTTGATGTATCTATTCTAGCATATGTTTTATCTTCATAGCTTGAATTATATTTTGTACCATTACCACCAACTAACTTGGATGAACGACTAAACATTCTATCACTATTTGTAACTGCTGAAGTATTAAAATTATTACTTGCATATATTGTAGTTAAATTTTCTAAATCATAAAACATATTACTCATATCAGTTACATTTGATGTATCAAAACTACTAATATTAATATTTTTAACTTTTGAACTACCAAGAACACCACCAGAGCCATCAAACATACCATTCATATTAGTTACATTTGATGTATTAAAATTACTTGCATCAATACTTTCTAATGATAAGCAACCTGCAAACATACCACTCATATCGGTAACTTTGTCTGTGTACATATTAGCTAAATCAACGCTTTTTAAATTTATCATGTATTCAAATAAACCGGCACCATTTGTTAAATATACTTTTCCATTTTTGGTTGCTATATATATATCATATAAATCAAATCCATTACGCTCACTTTTTTCTGAAGATATTTTAGAATATAAAAGGACTGAACCATTTTGATCTTTAGATATATCGGTAGCATTTCCAACTCCTGTAGGAACTTTATCAGATTTAACAACATTAATCGTAGAAATTTGTGCTGCAATAATATTAGAATTTAAAAATTTAGTAGCATATTCAAAAAGACATTGTTCTCCTTCATCAGGAAAAGCTGCATTAGCACACTCATTATTATTATGATCTACTTCATTAAAAGAGGTATCATAGCCTTTCATATAATATTTTGCAAGTTCTTCTAATCCTTCTGATACTGTTATCGTACCTACTAATGATTTGTTCATCATATTTAGATTATTTTCACTATTGCCGTCTATATATAAATAAAAGATAAAATTAGTTGTACCACTAGTGGATATTGAATCACTATATATAGTAGTACTACCAGTAGAAATGGTACTAAAGTCTCCTTCTTGTACTATAGTGTTGTTTTTTAAAAGAACATATTTTAAATTAGTACTTTTTAGTTCAGTAGCTATACTGGTTATATTTAATTTAACATTATAACCAATCGTAGTTCCGGTAGTATCTTTATTATTAATACTAAAAGTGGTTTTTTCACCATCAGTATAATTATATACTGGAGATAATGTACTGGTAGATATATCATTACCACTAGTAAATATTACATCTGCTAATTTACCTATAGTCATAGTAAGGGATGTATTACTAGTACTTTTCCAGGTAAACCATGCATATGTTCCTAATAAACTTACTAGTGTTATTAATAAAAGTATTATTCCAGATATCATAAATTTTTTCTCTTTATTCATTACTTACCTCCTTGAACAAAAGACTATAAAAGGCTAGTATTGATACTAGCTATTTCATAGTCTTTATATTATTACTATTTAATTTATTAGGATTAGATTTGGCTCCACTGATTAACTTTGTATTAGTTTGTTTATTTACTATATTAATCATAATGAGCCTCCTTTCTAATAATTATCTCTATCTCTTAAGAATGGTGGAATATCTAAATCATTATCGATATCTATATCACTAGTTCCTTCTCTAAAGATGTCTTCTCTTCTAGTTGAATTGAAACTATGATATAGTGGTTCGCTTTGATTTTCAAAGCCAGTTGCTATTACTGTAACGATTACTTCATCATTTAGGTTTTCATTAATTACTGCTCCAAATATTGTGTTAATATCTGTATTAGCGGCAGTTCTAATTACTTCAGCAGCTTCTTCTACTTCAAATAATGTAAGTGAAGCACCACCAGTTACATTTATTATAGCATCTGTTGCACCATTTATTGATGTTTCAAGTAGTGGTGAAGATACAGCTTGTTTAGCAGCATCTGTTGCTCTGTTTTCTCCAGAACCTACACCTATACCTATTAATGCATTACCTCTATCTTTCATAATTGCTTTTACATCAGCAAAGTCAAGGTTAACTAAACCTGATACTGCAATTAAGTCAGATATTGATTGTACTCCTCTATGTAGTACGTTATCTACTTCTCTAAATGCTTCAAGCATTGGTGTACTCTTATCTATTAATTCTCTTAATCTATCATTAGGTATTACGATTAAAGTATCGACATGTTTCTTTAATTCATCAAGTCCTGATACAGCTTGATTCATTCTTTTTTTACCTTCAAAACTAAATGGTTTGGTAACAATACCTACGGTTAATGCTCCTAAATCTTGACTTATTTCAGCTATTACTGGAGCAGCACCAGTACCGGTTCCTCCACCCATACCACATGTAATGAAGACCATATCAGCACCTTTTATTGCTTCTTCTATTTCTCCTTTTGATTCAAGAGCAGCTTCTCTACCTATTTCTGGATTTGCTCCTGCTCCTAAGCCATCTGTTAATTCTCTACCTATTTGTAGTTTGATTGGAGCTAGAGAATTATTTAAAACTTGAAGGTCAGTATTAGCTACTATAAACTCAACGCCTTTAAGACCTGATTCTATCATTCTGTTTACAGCGTTACAACCGCCCCCACCTACTCCAATTACTTTTATTTTTGCTAACTGATCCATTTCTAAACCAAACATATTATTCATTTTTAATCCTCCTTAGTTCCAATAAAGTTTCCAAATATTTTGGTAATACCAGCTTTCCCCTTTGAATTCTTATTATTTGGATTTATTAGTAACTCTTCATCTTGCTCATCTATCATCGAATACTCTTTTCCTCTAACTTCCATCTTATCTATAAAGTATTTTATCATTCCAATTGAAGTTGTATATTTATTATTTCTAGCTCCAAGAGTATCTTCTGTATATATTATAACATCTTTTCCTAAAATTTCATAGACTAAATTTTTAAATGCCCTTATTTCGGTTAATCCTCCAGTTATTACTATATAAGAAATATTTTGTTTTGTCAATAGTAATATTTGTTTCTGGGCTAATCTAAGTAACTCTGCTAATCTATCCATAACTATCTCAGTTACTTCTATTTGGTTTAATTTAATTACTTCACCAGCAGTATTTTTAACCTCATATACATCATTTAATGCTATGAATCTTTTATGACTAGATGCAAATTTTTCTTTTATTTCTCTTGCATCAAATACATTTATATTAAACATATAGGCTAAGTCTTTATCAACATTAATTCCTCCTAATTGAATTGTTTCGGTATTCATAAGTTTACCTCTACTGAATACTGACACATTAGTGGTTTCATGTCCTAAATTAATAATAGCTCCTATGTTCTTATCTAAATTATCGTTTCTTACTTCATAATAATCTCCTAAAGCTGATACTGTAATATCTACTACTTCTAATCCAGCTCCTTCCATAACTGATAGGACTGAATAGACATTCTTCTTTGGAGCAGAAATCATAATTCCTTTTATTTCTAGTTTATTACCAGTTTTACCTACAACCTTAGTTTCTTTTTTTCCATCTATTAAGAAAGTTAATGGTAATACGGTTATAAGTTCATAGTCTTGTTCTACTTTAGAATATACTGAAGCTTTTATAAGATTATTTACATCATCTGTTGTTATAGCATCGCCAGTTATTTCTATTTCACTAGTAACAAACATAAACTTAGCATTATAACTAGGTACTCCTACTATTACTTTTTTTATATCAATGCCTAAATTATTATTTATTTCTTTAATTCCATCTTTAATAGAGTTAATAGCTAAATTGGGATCAACAATTAAACCTTTTCTTATTCCTTTTGCTTTTTGTTCATAAGTAGCTAGAATATTTAATTTATTTTTAAAGTATTCTCCTACTACGAATTTAATTGTATCAGATCCAATGTCAATAGCAGTATATATTTTCTTCACGATATCGACTCTCCCTAAAATGATACAATTTAATTATAACAAAAAATAAATAAAAAGTATATATTTTTTATTCACTATTTAATTTTTTTGCAATTTTATGTCTAAAAATATATAAATAACTGCAGTATTTTACCATACTGCAGTCATTTAATTACATATTATTTTCTATTTCTTTT
>CAKPIH010000045.1 GCA_934162325.1 uncultured Bacilli bacterium | reverse complement strand
TGCTCTATAACAAAATTATGGAGAGAACACCTTTGACGATAGGTGTTACCCATTTTTATTATGGATAAATTTCTCTTTCCATATACATTGTATCAAATTTTAATAAAAATATCAATATATTAGTGGAATAATTGTTTGTTTTAATTTAGAAAATGAAAAAGAAGATAAATAAATGTTGCTTTATTTTGAAAAATATAGTACAATTATGTTAGTAATATAGTAGAAAAGATGAAAGGACGATAGTATGAAGTTGAATAGAAAAGGTCAGACATTAGTAGAATATGTACTTATTATATCTTTGATTACAGTAGTAGCTATAGGATTAGTAAAAATCTTTGGAGGATATTTACAAGATGCTGTTACTAAGATGGGATGTAATATTTCTGGTAAGGAATATGTTGAAGGAGAAAAAGTAGGCGGTGGCTATTGCTCTGGAGATGAAAATAAATTATTTGAATAATAGAATATGAATCGACATGATATTTATATTCTTTTTTTTATAATCAATATATGAAAATATATATTGATTTATTTTTTTTGTTTAATGTTATTATGGATTTTATGATTATACTTGGTACTTCAATTATATTAAAGAGAAATAGTAATCTTATTAGAATTATAATATCTTCTTTGATAGGAGGGTTTTCTTCGATATTATTATTTGGTAATATTAATAAGATATTAATTGAGGTTATAAGTATTATTGTTATGATGCTTATATCTTTTGGATATAAGGGGGTTAAATATGTATTTAGAAATATATTTTATATGTATTTACTTAGTACTTTGATAGGAGGTATTATATATTTATTTAATGTTAAGGTATCTAATAATGTAGTTATTAATTATTTTATTATAATTGTTATTAGTAGTTTAGTTTTAATATTATATATTAAAGAAAGTAGAAAGATTAAAAATATTTATAATAATTATTATAAGGTAGACATATATTTTAAAGATAAAAGTAAGATATCAGTAGTGGGTTTTGTAGATACTGGGAATAATTTATATGATCCATATAAGAAGAGGCCTATTATATTATTATCTAATAAATATATTAGAGAGGATAATTATATATTAGTTCCTTATTATACTATGAGTGGAGAAGGATTACTTAAATGTATTAAACCTGATATTATATTTATTGATGGAATTGGTTATAAAGGAAATGTTTTAGTGGGTTTTTCTGATAGTCCTAAGCTTATTGATGGAGTAGATGTTATATTACATAAAGATATTATGAAAGGGTGAAGAAGATGCTTAAATTACTTAGAAGAATATTTAGTAAACTTAATTATTTGTTTTTTGTAGGAAGTACTGATATATTACCTGAACCTTTTAGTAAAGAAGAAGAGGAAAAATATGTTAATATGTTTTTGAATGGTGATATGACTGCGAGGGATAAACTTATAGAACATAATCTTAGATTAGTAGTGTTTTTAGCTAAGAAATATGAGAATACTAAGATTGATTTAGAAGACTTAGTATCTATTGGGACAATAGGATTAATTAAGGGTGTTAATACTTATCAGAATGATAAGAATATTAAACTTGCTACTTATGCTTCTAGATGTATAGATAATGAAATACTTATGTATCTTAGGAAAACAAAGAAAAAAAGAACTGAAGTATCATTTGAAGATTCTTTATCTTTTGATTCGGAAGGCAATGAACTTCATTTAGAAGATGTTCTTGGTACTAAAGAAGATATTGTTACTAAGCCTATTGAAGATGAACTTGATAAATATTTGATGTATAAAGAGGTAGATAAGTTAGGTAAAAGAGATAAAGAAATTATTGAACTTAGATATGGTCTTAATGGTAAAAAGGAAATGACGCAAAAGGAAGTTGCTAATTTACTTGGTATATCACAGTCTTATATATCTAGAATTGAAAAGAAAGTTATTAAGAAATTATCTAATATAATAAAATTATAGAGATTTCTTTTGTAATCTCTATAATTCTTCTTCTTCAAATAGAAATCTTTTGTCTTTTTTATTTAAACTTATGGATATTACTTCTTTTTTGTTTAATAATTTTTGCATCATTTCATTAGATAGATTATCATTATCTGAATCAACAGTAACACATAAGTCTATTTTAATATTACCATTTTCGGTATCATTTATTTCTAAATTAGTAATAGTACTATTATTTTCTTTAACAATGTCTTTAATTATTCTAGTTATTTCTTTTTCTTTATGTTCTTCTGCTATTACACTGAAATTATATAGGTTATAATTGATATTGCCACTTAAATGATTTATTTTACTATTTACTGTTCTTAGTATTATGTTAGTAAATAGTATAAATAGGGTGCCTGTTATAGCTTCTACTAGAAGGTTAGCGGAACATAATATTCCGATAGCAGCAGAGCACCACAAGGTGGCTGCAGTTGTTAATCCTTTAACGGCTTTACCATCTTTTATTATTACTCCAGCTCCTAAGAAACCGATACCTGCGACTACTTGAGATGCTATTCTATTCATATCTGAATTAGGAAATGAATAGGAGTATCTAGTAAAAAGAAAGGCTCCTAAACTTACTAATATTATTGTTCTTAATCCTACTGATCTTCTTCGGTATTGTCTTTCGATACCAATACAAGCACTAAGTAAGAAACAGACTATTATTTGCATTAGAAATTCTATATAACTACTCATAATGTTCCTCCTTATTCTCTATATATAGTATAGCAAAAATGATATTTGTTGTAAATAATTAATTAAAAAAATACTAGTTTATCTTTTAATTACGATGTAATATTAGTGGTTAGAAAGTACTTCACCCCGACTATAATATCTTATAAATAATATAAAAACTACATAACTTGTGTAAAGTTAGGTAGTTTTTTCTTTTAAAATAAAGAAATATATATTATAATATATGTAGAGGTGGTAGAAATGAAATTAAGTATTGGTGTAATATTTGGTGGTAATAGTCTAGAACATGAATTATCTATATTAACTGCTGTTCAAGCTATGGATAATATCGATAAAGAAAGATATGAAGTAGTTCCAATATATATTACTAAAGATTTAACTATTTATAGTGGCGGTATGCTTAGATATATAGATAGTTATAAAGATTTTAGATTAATAGAGAGATATGCTGTTAAAGTTAATTTAATAAATAGAAATGGTAAGTTTATATTACAAAGAGCTAAAGGATTAAAGAGAGATTATAAAGAAATACATCTTGCTTTTCCAATGGTACATGGTAAGAATACTGAGGATGGAGGTATAATAGGTTATCTAGAAACACTTGGTATACCATTTGTAGGTAGTGATATTTATGCTTCTAGTGTATGTCAAGAGAAAGTATTTACTAAAGAATTATTAATGGCTAATGGACTTGCTGTTACTGATTATGTTCATTTTACTGATGATGATTATACTTTAGATAAAGAAGATATCTTTAAACAAATAGATAAATTAACATATCCACTTATTATAAAACCTGCTAGAGGTGGAAGTGGTATTGGTATTGAGATAGTTAATAGAAAAGAAGAATTGGAGTCTTCTATTGAGAAAGTTATGGAATGCGATACGCATGTTTTAGTAGAGGAATATATTAAAGATAGAAGAGAATTTAATGTGGCCATTCTTAAAAGTAAAGGTAAACTTATTGATTCATTAGTTGAAGAAATTGAAAAAGATGGATTCTGTAGTTACTATGATAAATATCATAAAGATGATGATAATGATGATACTTTTAAGAGAACATATCCTGCAGATATATCAAAGGCTTTAACGGAAAAAATATGTAAGACCGCTAAAAAGGCATACAGTTCTTTATCACTTGGGGGTGTTGCGAGAATTGATTATATTTATGATACTAAGAATAAAAAATTATATATTAATGAAATTAATACTATTCCTAATTTCTTTTCACATCATTTATTTGAAGATAAAAATATTGATTATAGAGAATTACTTGGTATTATGATTAAAGAAGCAATAGATAAAATTCATAAAGAGGCTAAAATGATTCATTCTAATGAGGATCAGTTATTTAAAAAAGTTACTAGTAAAGATGTAAGGAATATGAAATAATGTTTGGTTATATTAAGGGTAAGATAACTGATGTTGAAGCTAGTTATGTTATACTTGAAAATAATGGTATTGGTTATTTAATTTATGTTCCTAATCCATATGGTTTTATGATGGAGAGGGAATATACGATATATACTTATACTAAAGTAGCTGAAGATGAATATACTCTATATGGATTTAAAACTAAAGAAGAAAAAGAATTATTTTTAAAACTTATTTCTGTTAAGGGACTTGGTCCTAAGATGGCACTTCCAATGCTTGCTACTGGATCTATTAGTATGATTGAAGAGGCTATTGAAACAGAAAATATTAATTATTTAAAGAAATTTCCTAAAATTGGTGACAAGGTAGCTAGACAATTAGTACTTGATTTAAAAGGTAAATTAAATGTTATTAATACAGGATTATTTAAGAGAGAAGATCATTCTAGTGAATTATTTGATGCATTAGTGGGACTTGGATATAAGCAGGCTGATGTTAAAAAGATTGTTAGTAAGGTTGATCCTACTCTTGATTTAGAAAATCAAATTAAAGAAGCCCTTAAGTTATTACTTAAATAAATATAAAAAGATGTCAAATTTGACATCTTTTAAAATTTTCTATATAAACCAATTGCTTTACCTAAGATAGAAATATCTTTTAATATTATAGGTAGCATGTAATCGTTTTCAGGTTGTAATCTTATATAATTATTTTCTCTAAAGAATCTTTTAATAGTAACTTGATTTTCTTCATCCATGGCTACTACTATATCACCATTTTTAGCTGTTTTACATCTTTCTACGATAACAATATCTTTATCTAAGATACCAGCATTAATCATAGAATCTCCTTCTACTTTGATTGTAAATACTTCTTTTCTTTTAGGAAGTAAATATGCTGGCAGAGTAATAACTTCGTTAGGTACTTCAATTGCTTCAATTGGATTACCTGCTGTTACTTTTCCTAGTAATGGAACAGTTACAACATCATCACTTTTAGTTTCAAATTCATTTGGTACTTGAAGTTCAAGTAAATGATTACTTGTTTTACCTCTTTTTAAGTATCCTTTTTCGATTAGTTTTTTTACGTGAACATGAGCAGTAGCAGGAGAACTTAAATTAAAATTAGCAGATATCTCTCTAATTGATGGGGGATATTTTTTTTGCGCTGAATATTTTTTAATATATTCTAATATTTCTTTTTGTCTTTTTGTTAATCTTCCTTCTTTAGTCATAATATGCTCCTTTCATTTATAATATTAACACATAAAGTGTAAAATGTCAAACAATTATTCGTTAAAACAGCAATTTTATATTGACACGAACATAAGTATGTGATAATATTAAGATGTAAGGAGAAGTGATAGATATGGAATTTGTTAAAAATAATAAAGGGGTAATTATATTTTATCTTCTACTAATTATTATTAGTTTAGTAGTAGTTAATAATACTAAGAATAATCTTAGTATAGAAAATGATTATGTCTATCTCGAAAGATAGATTCTTTTTTTTATTTACTTTTCTTTTTAATTATATTATAATTATAGGTAGGAAGAAGGTAATATGATGAAAGATAAAGTAATGAGTGAGAAGACTGCTAAGGTATTGGTAGTAGTAAGTGCAATATTTCTTTTACTTGTTGGTTTTGGCTTGTATAAATTATTTGAATATCAAGGTATTAATAAAGATACTACTAGTAGAAAGATAGTTAATTATGATATAAAAGATTATGTGGAAACAGTACCAGTTGTATTTAATGGTTATAGTAATGTATATAGTAAGATTAATGTATCTAGAGTTACTTTAAAAGGTTTAGATAATAATGTTATTAAAAGTTTTATGGAGGAAGAAGATAAATTAATTGAATATATTACTTCTTATTATAATGAAATAAATAATGAAGTAGAAAATTATATACCTAGTAATGAAGTTACTAGTTCAATAAAGATGCAAATTAATAGTGCTATTTTATCAATATATTATGAACTTGATTTTAATTTAGATAAAAATATATATAGTAATAATGTTAAAAAATATGTTATTACTACTAATGTTGATTTAGCTACTGGAAGAGTTCTTAGTAATAATGATTTACTTAAAAAATATAATTATACTAGAAAATATATAGTAGAAAAAATATATGATGAAGATTTAATTATTGGTAATGGTCAAATTGTTATTGATAAAAATACTAATATTTCTCTTACTAAAGAAGATATTGAAAGAAATAAAGAAGAGTACATTAATAAGTTAACTAATGAATTTGATAGTTTTATTAATATGTATATAGAGAATAAAACTTTGGTACTTGTTTATAATAAAGGTGATTTAAGAAATATGTTTTTTGATAATGATTTTGATTCGGAATTGATTGTCAGATATTTGAAATAAGAAAAGGGTGGTGTTTATGGAAAAAACTGATGTATATAATATGAGAGTTGTTCCTTTGGTAAAAAGAATTACTAGAGTGGAAAATGGAAAGAGAAGAGATACTGTAATAGATAATTTATCAAGAGAAGAAATTAAAAGTATGTCTTGCGAACCTAGAATGCTTGAAAAAAGGGATGATGATGTATATTTTACTGAACTTCCAATTAATTATCATGGTTCTAAAGTAAGATGGTCTTTGTTTTATCTTTATGATGAATTAAATGACATAGAAAAAGAAAAGTTTTCTTCTAGAACAATATATATACCGGTTACTGTAGATTCGGTTGTTAGATTGTATACTAATAAAGTTAGAAAAAAAGAAAAATAAATTCTTTTTTTCTTTTGCCTTCATATACTTTATTGGTGATAGATATGAATGAAATAGATAAGAAGAAGTATATGGATATTATTAATAAAAATAAAGTTAGTACTGAAAAGAAAGATAATAATTTTGGTAAGTGTGTTAAAAAGTTTTTTGTTAAAACTTTGATTGTTTTATTACTGTTTGTTTCTTTAGCAATATGCTGTAAAAAAAGTGAATTTTTGAAAGAGAAAATTACTGATTATTTATATAGTGATGATATATCTTTTACTAAGATAAAAAATATATATGATAAATATTTAGGAGGAATTCTTCCTATTAAAAAAGAAGTTAATACTGAGAAAGTATTTAATGAAAAACTAAAATATAGTTCTTCAAGTGTATATTTAGATGGAGTTAAATTAGAAGTTACTTCAAACTATTTAGTTCCTTCATTAAGAGAAGGTATGGTAGTTTTTGTTGGTAATAAAGAAGGATATGGTAACACAGTTATTATCGAAGACTTAGATGGGGTATATAACTGGTATGGTAATATTGATAATACTTCTTTAAAACTATATGATTATGTTGATAAAGGAACATTAGTTGGAGAAGTAAATAATGATTTATATTTAGTATTTAGTAAAGGTGATAAGTATTTAAATTATGAAGAGTATCTTAAATAAAATAGAATTTCATTATACTTATATAATTATGGCTTTTGGACTTGTTATTACTGGTCATTTTGTTAATTTAATTATTTTTACATCACTTATTATTATTCATGAAATAGGTCATATTATTATTTCTAAAATATTATCATATAAAATAGATAAGGTTATAATTTATCCTTATGGTGGATTTGTTAA
>CAKPIH010000044.1 GCA_934162325.1 uncultured Bacilli bacterium | reverse complement strand
TCTTACCTTATGTATTAATTCTAACATAAGTTATAGAAAAATACAATATATTTATTTAAAAAGAAGAAATTATTTTATTCTCTTCTTAACCAATTTATATATGTCTTCGTGAATGTCTTCAATAGAACGCATTTCTTCATTCTCAGCACATTCGATAAAGTCCCAATTAAATTTTTTAGCTATATCAATAGAATTATCAGAAACTCTTTTCATGAATGAATAATCTCTTTCATGAATATCGTTTTCTACTCCATCATTATTTTTTCTTTTCTTTTTTAAAGCTTGAGCTACTTCAAATGGAGCATGTAAGAATATTACTAAATCAGGTTTAGCTATACCTATTTTATTATATTCATAATCATAAACATAATTAATAAATTCTTCTCTTTCTTTTTTATCTTCAATAACGGAAGATTGGTATATTAATGATGATGTTGTATAACGATCTAGTATTATAATACTACCATTATCATATTCATGTTTTAAACCATTTACCCATGTTATGGCTCTATCTTGAGCATATAGACTATTGACAAAGTAAGGTGATAGTTCGGATATTTTACCATAATTACCTTTTAGATATTCTTCAACTGGTCTTCCTTGATAAGTACCATAACTAGGAAAATGATGGGTTATTATCATATTTTCTTTTTCTTCTTTTAATCTATCTATTAGCATTCTATACTGAGTACTTTTTCCTACTCCATCACATGAGCCTTCAATTACTATTAATTTTCCCATTGTTTTATCTTACTCCTTTTTCTAACATATTTATTTCTTATATAAGGAACATTATTATCTAAGAAATCTCCTATTTCAGTAATATTCCAATCATCTTTATCAAAATATGGAAAGAAACTATCGGCATAAGAACTTCTTTTTATTTCTGTTAAATACATTATGCCTACATAAGGAAGTAATTGTTCATATACTTGTGCTCCTCCTACTACCATAAATTCTTCTTCAGTATGTCTAATATAATCAAGTAATGTATCTATATTATGAAATACTAATAAATTAGAACATTTTTCTAATTCTTTTGTTGTAAGTACTATGGGATATCTTCCTTCTAATGCTTTTAAAGGCATACTTTCTAAAGTTTTTCTACCCATAATTATGTTTTTACCCATGGTCATATCTTTATAGAAGTGTAAATCTTCTCTTATTTTCCAAATTAGGCTATTGTTATATCCTAATTCGCCATCTTCTCCGACTGCTGCGATTAAACTTAAATTTTCCATTATGTCCTCCTTACTGAGTTACCTTAAATGGTAATTTTCCCATATGTTTATAATTTTTCACTTTGGTATGTTTCATATCTTTAGAATTGTCAAATTTATAGAAGTCATCTATACTAGGATCTAACCATAATTCTGGTTTTACTGGGTTTAAGATTATATCTATTATTCTGATATCGGAATCGGTTACCATATATTCTTTACTTTCTTTATCTTCTATTGTTAGTAGCTTGTTTTCTAATTCTATCTTTAACTGTTCTAGTTTTGTTGGTGTCATTCTTGAAAAGCTTTCATATGTTCTTCCTCTTCTTAATTGTTCTTTTATTCCTTCTATTTGGTTTACGTATATATGTGGTTCATTTATTGAATATGAAATGAAACCTGGGTTTAGATTGGTTACTTGGGCTATCATTGATAAAAGTGTTGCATACTGTGTTACATTAAATGGTAAGCCTAATGGTACATCACAGCTTCTTTGATGTACTTGTAAGTTTAGTGTTCCTTTATAAACATTCCATTCTGTAGACCATACACATGATGGAAGAACTGCAGTTCTTAGAAATTCATTTTGCCATAGGCTATATACCATTCTTCGATCTGTTGGACTGTTTTTGATTGTCCAAAGTAATTCTTCAGTAAATTTATATCTATCTACGATATAACCGTATGCTGTTCCGATTGTATAAGCATATTCTTTACCATAGTATTTAGCAGCTTTTATTGTTTTGCCTTCTATTTTACTTTTAGCGGTCATTATTTTACCATTTTCATCTAATTTAGGTGATAATTTATTCATTTTTGCTAATGGGTCAGATATTGGAGTACTTAGTGGATCATATACTGTTACTTCTTTATCTGGATCGTATTCGCAAGTACCATCTGGTTCATAAATACGATAGATGCCATCTTCATCTACCATCCACTCATCCCATATATGAACATTTCTTTTATGTAACTCACGTACATCATTTGAGGCCATTTGCCATATCCATAACATTTCTGTTATGGCTTGTCTTGAAAATAATTGTTTAGTCATAAGAATTGGAAATTCTTTAGCTAAATCAAATTTAAAAGCATATTTATCTATCTTTATTGTATTTACTCCTGTTCTATTCTCTACTTCTTCCCCTCTTTGTAATATTTCTTTTAATAATTTTAAATATTCTTTATCGAATTCTGTCATATTTACCTCCCTATCTTATCTTATATAATGATATCATACTAATTTTTTTTAGGCAAGTAAATTAACTTATGGTTTACAAAGAAAAAGATTATCTATGTTTTAATCTAGATAATCGCATATTACTGGTAGGAACATCCTCTATTACGAAAGAAGAATCTATTTTCTCTAACTTATTCATAGCTTTATATAGTTGTTCATCTACCATATCTAATATAAAATTAAACCAAGCATTTATTTCTTCGTTGCTATCGTGTTTTGTATCAAAATATATATTGTCTATTCTTTTTACGTATGTTATTTTGTTTACTAATATACTTTCTGATATATTAAGGGGGCTTAATTTTAATCTAGTACCATATAATTTATTTATCATTTCAGTAAATTTTATATTATGTAATATTCTAGCAGTTCTTCCATTACCATCAGTATATGGGTGGATTCTTAAAAATAATAAGTGAATAATACTACTTGCTAAAAAGGGATTACTATATATTAGAGAGGTACCTCCTTGTTTATATATATTTAGAAAATCTGACATGAATTTATTTACATCTTTTGCTTGTGCTCCTCGCCAGAAGATATTAATGCTACCATTGGGATTTTTTCTACCGACAGTTGCCTCAGTACTTCTATAGGTGTAAGTTGGTTCCATTTCTCCTTCAGTTACAAAGTTATGTAAATTATGGATTCTTTTATGATTTATTCCTAATGTATCAAAAAATATTCTTTTATCTCCTAGTTTATTTTCATCTTGAATTAGACTTTCTATTTTTTGATTAGACATAAGTTCTATATATAATAAATATATCCAATAATTTATTATATATTCTTCATCATACTTAGATAATTTATTCATATAACTATCAAATTCTTTGTTTGTTTCTTCTAGATGTTCTAATACTTTGGGTAATAGTTTTATTTTATTTATATATTCTTCTAAAGGAAAATATTCTATATAATCATCATTCATTCCATCTACTATTGGCATTACTATTACTTCCTTTCTATACTATTTTTCTTTTTAATTCTTTATGATACTTTGTTACTCTTTGATATTCATCATAACTTATTTCAATACCTAAGCGTAATCTATCTTCTAACTGATATTTAGTTGTTTTAAATGATATATCAGTTATACTATTTAACTTATTTATTTTTTTTAGGTATAAATAACTAGGGCATTCTATTACACTACCTATATCTTTATATCCAATTAGTTTTAAACTTTCATATTCATATTTAATTAAATCTTTTATCCGAGGATTTATTTTCTTTTCGCTATTAATTGTATTATATATGGTATTATAACTATTAATATCTGCTAATCTTTCACTTGGGTTATAATCGTATGTTGTATTATATAAATAATCTAATTCTTTTTTAGTGTATTTTGTACCAAAGAAATTATATAATACTCTACTATTGCAAAAAGCTAATCCATAATATATTAATTTATCTTCTAAGGTTGTTACTTGGGTATCAATAATCATATTTTGATAGACATGTTCTAATTCGTGTAATATTGTTATTGAAGCTTCTATATTAATTAAAAAATATTCATCTAGATCTCTTAAGGATAATAATTCTATTTTATCGTCTGAACTATTTAATATTTCTATGTTGTTTATTATAATGGTTTTTCTTTTATTATCATATATTCCTAAATCAGTAATATCATTATTTATGATAATGGTATTAATATAGTTATTTACTTTGTGGTGTTTTAAAAATAATACTAGAATTGTATCATAAAATTCTTGATTGGCATATTTTTTATTTACTGAATAATTATATATTAGCTTTAATATTTCTTCTTCCATATATTTCTCCAAAACGCTATATATTCTATCACAAACATTAGTATTAGTCAAATATATGGAATTAAAAAGAGTAAGTATTTAATTAATGCTTACTCGCTATATTTACTATCTATACCATAATATTCTTCTAATGTTATCCATGAGCCATTATTATATAGTTTGGTGGCTATATCTTTACCCATATATCTAATATGCCATGGTTCATACATATAGCCTGTTATATTTTCTTTGCCTTTAAGATAACGAAGAACAAATCCGTATTTGTAGCAGTTATCTCTAAGCCAATTACTTTCTGCTGTTCCATCAAAAGTCATATCGACGGTATTTACATCAATAGCTAAACCGGTTTGATGTTCTGAATAGCCTGCTCTTGCGGAATAGGTATCAGCGTTTGTAACTCCATCTCTAGCTACATAACTATTATAGATATATTTTTGATCGTTATATGATCGGTATCCTGATGATGCATATATGTTTAGTCCTAAGGCTTTGGCATCACTTACTAAAGAAGTAAAGGCATCTTTGACATAATCTACTACTTTGATATAACCATTTATGGTTACTAAGTTATTTGGAGCAAAATTACTAGGTAAAGAATATGTTTTATTAGCTATTACTACACCATCGACATATGTTACGCCATAGTAATTTTTTATTGTATATCCTTTAGTGCTTTTACTTATTTTAACATTAGGATTATCTTTTACTGTTAATTTAAATTCTTTAGTGGTTTCATTACCTGAAGAATCTTTAGCGGTATAACTTAAATTATATACTTTGGCTTCTTCAATATTATATTCACCATTTACAGTAGCGGTTATTTCTTCTTTACTATTATCAGTTACGGTAATACCTTCTAGTAAATTTGGTTTATCACTAAAGGCTAGTACTTCGATGTCTTTAATACCTTCGATAACTGGTGATGTTGTATCTTGGACTATTAGGGTTACTTCTTTTTCTTCTCCTTTATAGGTAAAGGTTCCTTTATAAGTACCTGGTTTATATATTTTGTTATCTTCACTAAAGGTTTCTTTCCATGTTATTTCTTTTACTTTTTTATTATCTTTATATAAGTAATCTTTAACACTTGGTATTGTGTCTCCTACTTCGATAGTTATTTTATTCTTATAAGTAAAGATATCTCTTTTAAATATTAAGAAATATGCTAGGACTAATAATAAGACTATAAAGATAATTACTAAAGATATTATTAGTATTTTCTTTTTACTTTTCTTCCTTTTTCTTTCCATATTGTCTCCTTAATTTTTTATAACAAGGTCTACATACTGAGTCATAGTCGGCATCTATTCCATCTATGGATATTTGTTCTCCTTCAAAGACAGGAATAAACTCATCGTTTACTCTATTTAATCTCAAGTTGAATGTAGCCTTCTCTCCGCATTTACAAATAGCTTTTAGTTCTTCTAGACGATCTGCTACTTCAAATAGTCTTTGACTTCCTGGGAAGGCATGACTAAAGGCATCTGCTCTTAAGCCATAACATAATACTGGTATATTAAATTCGTCTACTACTTCAGTTAATTCGTCTACTTGTTTTGGGGTTAAGAACTGAGCTTCATCTACTATTATACAATCGGTATTATTTTCTATTAAATGATATGCTATTAGATTATAGATATCAACGCTTGGTGATACTACATAATCGGTATTTAATTCGGCTCCAGCTCTATTTTGAATTTTACTGCCTGCTTTTTTGTCATCTCCTGGTTTCATTATTAAAACATTCATATCTTTCTCTTTATAGTTATAATATGTTTTGATAATATCTGTTGTTTTACCACATTTCATTGGTCCATATTTGAAATATAATTTTGCCATAATTTACTACTCCTTACTTCTTAGCTCTTGGGTGAGCCATATTATATGTTTTCTTTATTTGGTCATTGGTTATATGGGTATATATACTTGTTGTATTTAGTGATTCATGTCCTAGTAATTCTTTTACTGTCATTAGATCTGCTCCTTCTTCTAGCATATCGGTTGCAAAGGTATGTCTAATGGTATGAGGACTTATTTTTATATCTAGATTAGCCTTTCTTACTAATTTATCAATAATCATTCTAACATATCTATCAGATAGTTTTCCACCATTATGATTTAATATTAGGTATTCACTATTTTTTTTATTAAAGATATGATAGGCATCATTTAGATAGATATCTAAGGCTCTACTTGTATGATTGTTATATAAGACTATTCTTTCTTTATCTCCTTTACCTAAGACTTTAATACTTTTATTAGTTCTATCGATATCTTTTACTTTGATATTTACTAATTCACTTACTCTAATACCAGTAGCATATAATAATTCTATTATTAAAGTATCTCTTTCGTCACTAGGAGTATTCTCACTACATACACTAAATATTTTATTTAATTCTTTATCATTTAAGAATTTAGGTAAATATAAATCTTTCTTAGGATTAGGTATACTATTAAAAGGACTACTGGTAAGTACTTCTTCTTTTACTAAATAGTTATAGAAGCCTCTTATACTACTTAACTTTCTTGAAATGGAATTTTTATTTATTCCTCGTTCATATAAATATTTTAGATATTCTTTTGTTATATCGATATCTATATTTAATATATTTTTGAAGTTATTACCTAAGAATTCATTATATTCTATTAAATCATCATAGTAAGAAAGAATTGTTTTATCACTATACTTCTTTACTACTTTTAAATAATCTAAATATTTTTCTATATACTTCATATTTATCACATATTAATTATAAAACATATATTTTAATAAGTAAAGAAAATAAACTATTAGTTTACAGAAAAAAATATGTATCTATTTTCTAGATACATATTTACCATCTTTAGTAGATACTATTATTTCTTCATCTTGTTCTATGAATAATGGTACTTTAACTAACATACCAGTTTCAATGATTGCATCTTTAGTTGCGTTAGTAGCGGTATTTCCTTTAATACCTGGTTCTGTTTTTGTAATCTTGAATGATATTTTTTCAGGAAGTTCGATACCTAACATTTCTCCTTCAAAGAAGATAATGATTACTTCTAATCCTTCTTTAAGATACTTAACTTCATTTTCGATTTGTTTTTTATTTAATTCTACTTGTTCATATGTTTCCATATTCATGAAGCTATAGTTATCTCCATCAGCATAAAGAAATTGCATCTTTTGTTTTTCAACATGAGCAGTAGGTACTTTTATTCCAGCATTAAATGTATATTCTGCGATTGAACCAGTTCTTAGGTTTTTTAATTTGGCTTTTACAATAGCAGCTCCTTTACCTGGCTTTACATGGTTAAAATCTAATACTTGGTATAGATTGCCATCATAATTAATTGTTTGACCATTTTTGAAATCATTTACATTAATCATTTAATTTACCTCCTATTTCTTTGTTTCTTTATGTTTAGTAGTCTTACGACAATGTTTACAATATTTGTTTAATTCTAATTTCTCTGGAGTGTTCTTTTTGTTTTTTTCTTCTGTATAATTAATATTTTTACACTCTTCACACATCAAAGAAACTAATACTCTGTTTTCATTCTTCTTTGCCATTTTAACTCCTCCTCCCGAAGACATCTACCTAATTATACCATAATTTATATGGTTTAGACAACTATTTTTTTGTTTTTTCTCTTTTTTCTTTATTTATGAAGCCTAATAGTAGTCTTCATAAATAGTTTTAAGCCTAGTTTTAGTCTTAAAACTAACAATATTTTGTATTATATATAAGCATAAATTATATACTTATTATTAGTTTATTACTTATTGTTTAAAATTATAATTAAAAAATTAAGGTTTATATTCACCTTAACTTTTATTTATTTTTTATATGAAGTGATAATCCAGTTATTATCTTTTAATTCTAATGTTATATTAACTTTATCATATGTTTTATTATTCTCTGGATCTATTAATTCCATTGTTGCAACAGACTCTACTTTATCAGTACTTTGATTTGTTATTTCTATTTCTACATTTCCCCAATTATAAATGTATCCTTTATAAGTTTCATTACAATATAATTTTCCATCTTTTTCTAAATAATATTCTTTAGCAGTAGCACTCCATGGAGATTTACCGGCGATTACTTCGATACTCATATATTTCTTTAATGAGTTAAGCATTTCATCATATGTAGTAAATTCTGCTGATGCTTTTCTAGAGGCTCCATTTATTTCTACGATCTCACTTTCTGTTTTTCCGCAGTAAACTACTGGTGATTCATAATAATCATATGCTACTTTAAAAATTTCTTTGATATCTTCTGTTTTAATATTTTTTGTTTCAGAATTATTGTTATTTTGATCTGAATCATTATTTTTATTAGCACTTTGATTTGGATTATTAACCTCCGTATTATTAGATTTAAAACTAATTGTACCTGTTGCAAATAAAACACATAGTGCTGACAATATAGCGATAATAATTATAAGTAATACTATGACTGTCTTGTTATTTTTTTGATTTTCCATTCTTTACACTCCTTTCTATAATAAAATTATAACATACAATCAAAAAGAAATAAATAATATTTAAAAAACTTTAGTTAATAATGAGACAAAGTTAAATTGG
>CAKPIH010000043.1 GCA_934162325.1 uncultured Bacilli bacterium | reverse complement strand
ATGCTCTATATAATTTGTTTTTTTATTACGTAGTATGTAACTAATCCTACAGAAAGGACACCAATAACTACAATATAAATTATAAAACTACCAGTCTTTACAGGTGTAGGTTCAGGCGTATTAGTAAACACTACTAAATTACCATCTACATCTTTTTTGTCCATTTTAACTTTACCATCTTCAGTTACAGTAAATTCTATTGTAGTGTCAGATAATTCATACCCTTCTGGTGCTACAGTCTCTGTTAAATAATATGTACCAGCAGCTAAATGGAAACTAACTTCTTTAGTAGTCGAAATCCATTCTAATTCTTTTCCATCTACATCTTTTACTATCTTTCCATCTTTATCTGTTATCTTTAATTTAGCTCCCGGTAATTCTGTTTTACCATTAATACTCTTCTTAGATATATATACAATGATAGGCTCATTTTTCATAACTACTGAATTAACCTTTTTATCATCAACAGTAATTGTACCATCACTCTTTACAACAAAAGTTATCTTAGATGTACTCTTTATATATCCTTTAGGAGCAATAGTTTCTTCTAAAGTATAAGTACCAGGGGCAAGTGATAATGTTTTAGGTGTACTAGTAGATTTCCAACTAGTTACCAGTACATTATTTCTCTTAACAACAAGTGTAGCTCCTTCTATTTCTTTTGAACCTGTAATATCTTGCTTAGATATTATTACATCTTTTAAAGTTACATTTAAACTAATAGAGTTAGAAACTGCTTTATTTTCTTGTTTTGGCTCATAATGAAGTACATTTTGAATGTTATCGGTTGTATTTACAGGAGTACAATCATATATATCTCCTAAATACTCAATATACTTACCAGTCACAGAAAGTGTTATATTGCTACTCTTCGTTATACTGTTTGCAGGAACTTTAACATACAATTTACTTCCACTCTTAAATGATGTAGCACCACTCGTAGCAGCTGCATCACTTGTAACAAATGCACCTGTCACCCCACTAGCAGTCACAGTAATATTATTATCCGACAAATCAGTACCACCAACAGTTATTTTATTACTAATATAATATTTTCCATCACTTGTAAGACTCATAGTCTTATTTCCTTCTACAGTTAATGTAACAGCAGGTTTTTTATTTTTATATGCATTAGCGGCATCAATCATATTTTGAATTTTTCTAGAAATAGGATATGATGTAGAATTAGGATTAAAGCCACTAAATAAACTGTCACCAGGTCTTGTAAAATACCAAACAGCCATTTGTTTAATAAAATACTGTTCTTGTTCATCCGCACCAAAACTTGCAGGAAATTTTATAAGTCCATTATTTAATATATATAACAATTCTTCCTTATTTTTGGAAACAGTATTATCACAATTCCATAGAACGTAACCTTTATCCTCTACTGAAGGGTTCCCTTTTTCACGATCCGCACAATATAAAATTTCTCCACTATCTTCCATTTTTACATGTGTCTTTATATCTCCAGAAGCGGTTCCAATATTTTTTTTAATTTCCAACCAATTTCGCGAATCCGCATAATCAACACCAACTTGATTATCTTTTTTGTCAGCCAAAACACTAGAACTAAAAATTAAAAATACCCCCAACATAAACATAAATAAACTTAATATTTTTTTATTCCTCATTTTCTTATCCTCCTATGATTAAATGTTATCATAAAATTAATTTTTTTTCAATATGTTTCATAAAATTAATTATGAAATATATTATTCATCGAGGAATAACCTCTAAAAATATTAAAGAGAATTCTTATCTTGCTATTAAAAAAGCTATTAAAGATAAAGAAAGTATAGGAGTAGAATTTGATATAAGATTAACTAAAGATAAAAAAATAGTTTTATCTCACAATTCTCTTATTAATTTAAATGTTATTGAAGAAACTAACTATAGTGATTTAATTAAAAATAATTATCTAACTACTTTAGATAAGATTCTTGATATTGATACTAATAAAATATTTTTAATTGATATTAAAACTAATAATAACTATAAAGTATTTTCTGATACTCTTATGAATATTATTAATAAATATAATAAAAATATTTATTTAGCTTCTTTTGATAAGAATATTATTAAGTATATTAAAAGTAAATATAAGAAAGGTATAATTACTCTACTTTACAAAAGAAATAATTATGATTTTATTATTACTAATTATAAATTAATAAGTAATAATAAAATAAAGAAGATTAAAGATAAAGAAATATTTTTATGGACTATTCATAATAATAATGAGTTAGAAGAAATTAAAAATAAGTTTAGTAATATAGATGACTATTACATAATAAAAGATAAGAAGGAATAAACTATTCCTTCACTTCAACATAATCACCAGAATCTAAGTAAATAATTCCTTTTTTACCTTCTAATCCTGAATATATACTATTATATTTATTTATCTTTGTTATTTTAGGTAATGTTATATATACTAGATTACCATCATTCATTTTTAAAGAAAATCTTTCACTATCTACTTCATTTGGTACATAACTAATTTCCGATATCTTAAGTAAGACATCATTATCTACTAATGAGAACTTTTTAATAAACTTTTCTTTTATACTAGTAATATCTCCAATTAATATAGGAGCACTCATTACATTATAATTATTATCTACTAGTAGGCCATCTTCTAATAAGAGTTTATCATTATATAAAGCAAGTACTTTCTTTTCGGTAACATAAATATATACTTTGCCCCATATTTTTTTTTGAACTTTTATTTCTTTAATATAATTATTTCCCATTAAATTATCTTTGATATTACTACCTAAAGTAGTAATAAAAGAGGGATAATTACCAATACCAGAAATATCAATAATTTCTTTATCAGATAATATATTATTACCTACTATATAAATATTAGTAATTGGTAATCTTTTTATATAAAGAAAAGATAATACTAATATACCCATAATTAATATAGTTACAAGTATCTTCTTTACTTTTAATCTTCTTTTTTTAACCTTAACCTTTATTTTCTTTTTTTCTGGCATAATATCACCTTATTATTTCTTGTTCTAATATTAAATCTATATCATAAATTATTTTAATTCTTTCTTTAATATAATCAATTAGCATAATGATATCTTCGTAAGTAGCAGTACCATTATTAATTATAAAATTAGCGTGTTTATCACTAATCATAGCCCCACCATGAATGTATCCTTTAAGACCAGCATCTTCAATTAACTTACCAGCCGACATACCAGGTGGATTTCTAAATACTGAACCAGCACTAGGTTTATCTAATGGTTGTGATACTACTCTTCTATTTTTTCGATCATTCATTACTTCTTTTATCTCATCTTTATCTTTATATTTCATTTCAAAAGTAGTCTCTATACAAACATAATCTTTATTTCTTTTAAGAAAAGAATCACGGTAAGCATATTCTAATTCTTCTTTTTTTAAAGTAATTATTTTTAAATCAGGATCTATTACTTTTACTTCTTTTACTACCATAGACATATCTTCATTATATGCACCAGCATTCATCGAGGTACTAGCTCCAACCATACCAGGTATACCACCAGCAAAAGCTAAACCATCCAAATTATTTTTCATACATTCATTAGCTAGTTTAATAAGAGATACACCTGCTTCTGCTACTACAATATTATCATTAATGGTAATATTATTTAATTTATCTAGTTTAACAACAACATCAAAGCAAGGCTTAGCAAGAATTACATTAGAGCCTCCTCCTAAGATAATATAATTAATTCTATTTTGTCTTAAGTAATCTAATAGTTCCACTAATTCATTTATATCTTTAGGAAATATTAAATAATCAGCATAACATTCTAAACGATAAGTATTATATTTTTTTAAATTAACATTCTTATAATACTCATAATTCTTAATAAAATTTTCTATCATTTATAATCAAATCCTTTAAAATATTATATATTCTTGTACTACTATCTTTAATACCAATCTTCTTTAAATTATCTTTAATATCTTTAATCTTATCTTTATCATTTAATGTCTTATCTATTAATTCTATTAAACTTCTATCAGTCATATCTTTTTCTTCTAACATAATACCAGCATTTTGATCTACTAAATCTTTAGCATTTTTATATTGATGGTTATTAGCTACATATGGACTTGGTATAAATATAGCGGGTACTCCTAAAGCTGTTATTTCGCTCATAGTAGAGGCTCCTGCTCTTGTTACCATTAAATCTGTAATCTTCATAACTGAAGGCATTTCATAAATAAATGGTACTACTTTAACATTATCTGGTACTCTTCTTTCTTTTACTCTTTCATAATAACTATTACCAGTAACTATTATTACACTATAGTTTTTATTTCTAAATTTATCTACAAAACTAAATATTCGATCATTAACACTTCTACTACCAAGTGAACCCATTACTATTAATACTAGTTTTTTATCTTTATCTACTCCTAATTTATCTTTAGTAGTAGCCTTAATACTAAGAGCTTTCTCACTACAAGGGTTACCAGTAAGTATAGCTTTATCTTTAGGAAAATCTTTAATAGTACTTTCAAAAGATACTCCTACCTTATCTGTATATCTAGATAAGAATTTATTAGCCAGTCCTACGACACTATTTTGTTCATGGATAAATGTTCTTTTACCTAACTTTTTAGCAGCATATATAACAGGAGCAGTTACATAACCACCACACCCTATTACGATATCTGGATCAAAATCTTTTATTATTTCTTTAGCCCTTTTAATAGCGGATATAAAACAAGTAACTGTTTTAATATTATCTAAAGTTAATTTTCTTTTTAATCCTTTTACTTCTAATGCTTCATATTTATAACCTAAACTAGGTATTAAATCTTTTTCCATTCTATCAGTAGTTCCTATATATAATATTTCACTATCTGGTTCTTCTTCTTTTATTTTATTAATTATAGCTAAAGCAGGATATATATGTCCTCCTGTTCCTCCAGCAGATATTATTACTCTCACTATATCACTCTCCTACTTCATTATATCAAAATAATTAAAAAAAAGATATATTTATATTAAAATATATGCTTTTTTATTTTTTATATTATGAAATGCCTAGGTCATTTCATATTACTTATAGCCTATTATCATAGTCTATAAGTAAATAGTTATAAGATATTATATTCACAGTGAAATACTTTCTAACTAAGATAATTACAAATAAAAAGAAGAATAACTAGTATCTTCTATAATTTGTCATATCATATAAAAAAACTTAATTATATATTATTTACCATTCTTCATCTGGATTAAACTCCTTAGCATCATCCCAATTTTCATTTTTTCTAATATTATTTATATCCTCTACTAATTCAGGAATACTTGATAAATATAAAGTTTCTTCTATACTTTTCCACTCATCTTCAGATATTAAAACAGCATTTTTACCTTTATTATTAACTATTGTAATAGGGTTAAAACCAACGTTTACATCTGCAACAAGTTGAAATAAATTTTGTCTTGCATTAGTTATATTGATAGTATTCATTTGAATCACCTCGTATACATTACAATATGTTTTTTAATATATTGTTAAAATATAAATATTTATACTATAACAAGAATGTTGCATATAATGGTATTGATTTTATTTTATTTTTAGGATCATATCCAAAATCTTTAGTACTAATCCTTATGGAATACTTAGGATTGAATTGTTCTATATAATTGCCTAAACTTTTTGACTTAGTATTATTACTTGCCTTTATTTCTATAGGTATAATACCATCTTCATTATATAATAGAAAATCTATTTCATTAGTATTATTACTATTTCTATAATAGTATAAATTATGTCCATTACTTACTAATTCATTAGCAACATAGTTTTCTACAATAACTCCTTTATATAAAGATATATTATCATTTAATATATCAGATATACTGATCTTTAAAATACTATTTAGAATACCAACATCACTTAAATATAATTTAAAAATATCATTATCCACAAATCCCTCTAGTGGTATTTCTGGCAATTTAACACACTTACAAGATAGCACCATATTACTAGCAAGTAACCAGTCAATAGAAGTATCATAATCTCTTGCCTTACCTTTTTTTTCTATCTTCGAATATTGAAATTTATTTGATACATTAGATAATTGTGAAGGTAAAGAGTTATATACTCTTCTTATCTTTAAAACTTCACTTTCACTAGTAACATATTTACTCATGTCATTAAAATATGAAGTTAAAATATCTTCAAGTATAGAACTATCATACTTAATATAATCTCCTTTAATACTAACCATATTCTTTACACTCTCTGGCATACCGCCAGTAAATAAATATATTCTATATAGTGTTAAAGCTTTTTCATGTACTGGAGAGGATATTTGTTTATTATTTAAATAACAATCCTTAATAGTATCAATAAGTAATTCTTGATTCATTGCCCATAAAAACTCTTCAAAGTTCATTGGATACATAGTTAACATTTTTACCTTTCCAACAGGGAAAGAAGTCTTTGCTCTTTTTAGTTTTACTCCAAGTAAAGAACCTGCACATATTATTCTAACATTATTATGTTTTTCACAAAAATATTTTAACTCCGAAATTAATGCTTCACATTGTTGTATTTCATCGATAAAAAGGCAAACATTTTCTTTATCAATATCAAAATCAAGAAGTAATTTTAATCTATTATATTTCTCATCAGAATTTAAATTAGAATTATATAAATCTACAACTTCATTATTATCAAACAAATTAACATAAACATAATTATCAAATTCTTTTTGACAAAATTCATTAATTATATATGTCTTTCCACACTGCCTTACTCCTAATATCATTAATGGTTTGATATTATCTGTATTGTTTTTCCATTTAACTAATTCATCATACATTTTTCTTTTCATACCTTAATCACCTAATTTAATATTATCACAAAATTATAATTATTACAATACTTTGTACCTTTTTTACATTATTTTTTATTCAATATTGTACCTTTTTTAGAGTTTATATTAATAATTATTGTACCTTTTTTGGAAAAATACATATTATTTTTCCAAACTATTAATATTATTAATATTAGAATACTTAATACTAACTTCTTCTTTAGTTAAATTATCATTATCTATTTTAAACAAATTAGTATAATCAATTATAATATTTTTATTATCTTCATCTACTTTAATAGTAATAACATCACTACTATTACTATTTAATACTATATCAGATACTTTAATACTATATATATTATCATTATAAGTAGCAAGTTTAATATATTCCTTAATATTATTAATATCTAAGTATCTATATTCAATATAAGGAAATATATCACTATCATTAGTTAATATATAATTACCTTTAGTATCTAATATATAATATTTATCATTCATTTGATAAAAATAATCTTCTTTATTATCTACTACTCTAGTAATATCCATATTATGACCTAATTTACTACCATAATATTTATAATTATTATTATCTATAGTAATATCTATATCATATTGATAATTATCTGTAATATCATTAATAAAAGATTTTATATCGTTATCTTTAGGAATATTACTATCACTAAAACTACTTGATATACGAGCAAATATAATAATAGCTAGAAAGAATATACCATATAACATAAGTTCTATTTTAGCTCTTTCTCTTTTATCTTTCCATCTCTCTTTAATATTAAGTTTCTTTTTTTCTTCTTTTTTATTATCTTCCATTATTCAAATACCTCACCAATATATTCTTCTTTTTTGATACCATTAATAAAATCTTTTACTAAGCATCTTTTCTTACCCTCTAATTTAATATCAATTAATTTTATAACATAATCCAAAGTAGTAACATATATTCCATCACTATTTATATCTACTATCGTACCAGGTTCTTTATTAGATTTAATATTAGTTTTTTCTGATTTATATATTTTCATTCTTTTATTATTAATAATAGCATAAGCTCCAGGTATACTAGATAATCCTCTAATTTTATTATGAATATTATCAATATTATCATTAAAATTAATTTTTTCTTCTTCTTTAGTAATATTATAACCAAATGTTACTTCCTCTTCATTTTGTTTAACTCTATTATTAGTACCATCTATAATACTAGGAAGAGTTTCCATTAATAAATCTCTACCTAAATATGATAATCTACTATAAAGTTCATCTAATGTAGTATCTTCATGAATAGAAGTACTCTTTTGACTAATAATATCACCAGCATCCATCTTCTTATCCATATACATAATAGTAACTCCTGCTACTTTATCTCCATTAATTATAGCGTGATGTACAGGCGCTCCTCCTCTTAATTTAGGAAGTAAAGAGCCATGTACATTAATACATCCATATTTAGGATAATCAAGAATAACACTAGGTATAATTTGTCCATAAGCCGCAGTTACTATAATATCAGGTTTAGCATCTAATACTTTTTGATATTCTTCCTTAATCTTAATAGGTTGAAATACTTCAATATTATTTTTTAATGCTAATTCCTTACATGGAGAATATATAATATTACCCTTTCTATCTTTTTCTCTATCAGGTTGTGATACCACCATAACTACATTAGTCTTTTCTATTAATGATTCAAGTATAGGTACTGCAAATGATGGAGTACCCATAAATACTACTTTAATATTTTTCATATATATCACCAATATTATTGTACCAAATTTCTAACAAAAAGTCATTAAAATTATTAAAATAATACTACCTTTCATGAAAATCCAAGGTATTTTCATGTTATTAAATAGTAAAATATTTTCTAACTAAGATAATTCCAAATAAAAAGAAGATAAACTAGTATCTTCTTTAACCATTTAATGTAGCATTCTTACCAGTAGCATATAAGTTAAATGATAATGTCTTATTTTGCATAGTATCTGGATTAGTAAAGTCTTTACCATTAAACCATAAATATAAAGTATATTTATCAGTA
>CAKPIH010000042.1 GCA_934162325.1 uncultured Bacilli bacterium | reverse complement strand
ATAGGTTTTATAATATTATTAATAGTAAGAAAGAAAGATAACTTTAAACATACCGGTCTATTATTATATATATATTTTATCTGGTATGGAATAGGTAGATTAATAATAGAGGGCTTAAGAACAGATAGCCTATATTTAGGAGTATTTAGAATAAGTCAAATAGTATCAATAATATTAATATTAATAGGAATAATAGGAATAATATATAGGAGGATTAAATGGAAGAACATAAAGTAGTAATATTAGGCTCAGGAATAGCAGGTATGACTGCGGGTATTTATTTAAAAAGAGGAGGACTAGATGTCCTAGTAGTTGAAGATAATATTCCAGGAGGAGTATTAAACGAAATACCAAGTATCGAAAACTATCCCGGCTATGAAGAAATATCTGGCCCTGATTTAGCCATGAATATATATAATCAATTAACTAAATTAGGAGTAAAAATATTAAATAAAAAAATAACAAGTATCGATTTAGATAACAAAATAATAAATAACAATATCAAATACGAATATCTAGTAATAGCAACAGGTAGAAAAAGTAGAATGTTATCTCTAGAACATGAAAAAGAATTACTAGGAAAAGGAATAAGTACATGTGCCCTATGCGATGGTTTCTTCTATAAAGATAAAAAAGTAGCTGTAGTAGGAGGAGGCTCTTCTTCCCTTACCGAAGCATTATATCTATCAAAAATATGTAAAGAAGTAATAATAATCCATCGTAGAGATAAATTAACCTCTGATAAATATTTAATAGATAAAGTAAATAGTACTAAAAATATCAAAGTACTATATAATAGTAATATAACTAAGTATAATCAAAATAACAATAAATTAACCTCAGTAATAATAAATAATAAAGATAACTTAGAAGTAGAAGGAGTATTCTTAGCCATAGGGAGTACTCCTAATAGTGAAATATTTAATGTAAATAAAGAAAATAACTATATAATAGTAGACTCTAATTACATGACTAATATAGATAAAGTATATGCAATAGGAGATGTAATAAAAAAAGATTATTACCAGTTAAGTACAGCCTCTAGTGATGCCGTAGTAGCAGCTTCAAATATAATAAAAAGAGAAAATAAAAACTCATAAAACATTTACAAATAGATAAAATTATGATATTCTAAATTAAACAAAAACATATATATTTTATAGGGAGAGTAGTAATATGAATAAGAAGACTTTGTACGATAGTAGAATAAAATATGATACATCAACATTACCAAAAGAATTACAAGAAGAAATAAAAGAAATGGAAAGATTATCAGATGAAGGAGATCAATTTAATTATGATTTCGCTTTTGATCGTTTTGAAATGATAGCCAAAGGCTATGTAAGAAACGGTCAAATAACTTTTTCTGATTATAATTTACTTTTAAGAAAGTACGGGTGGTTATTATATGAGTAGAATAAATAACATACAAAAAAATAGTAAAGTGAAATAGTAATATTTACAAATAGATAAAATTATGATATCATTAAATTGTAATAATTGAAGGAGGAGAAAAATATGAATATTGGAACAATAATTATTATCATAGTAGTAGGAGTTTTACTTATTTTAGTATTTTATGCTATTGGTGTATATAATAGTTTAATAAATGCTAGAAATAAAGCAAAAGATCAATTCTCTCAAATAGACGTCCAACTAAAGAGAAGAAGTGATATGATTCCTAATTTAGTAGAAACAGTAAAAGGTTATGCTAAACATGAAGAAAAAACACTAAAAGAAGTAGTTGAAGCTAGAAATAAAATGACTGCTGCTAGTGGTATTAACGAAGAATTAGAAGCTTCTAATGCCGTAACAAGTGCATTAAACAAATTATTTGCTTTATCTGAAGCCTATCCCGAATTAAAGGCTAATGAAAACTTTATGTCATTACAAGCTGACTTAAAAGAAACAGAAGACAAAATCAGTTATGCTAGAGGATTTTATAATGATACAGTTCTAACTTATAACAATTTAAGAGAACAATTTCCATCAAGTATAATAGCTTCTATGTTTAAATTTGAAAAATTAGAGTTCTTTAATGCTGATGAAAAAGATAGAGAAAATCCACAAGTGAAATTTTAGGACTTATTAAATATAAGTCCTTTTTTGATAGGAGTGAACAAAAATGAAAAAAATAATATTTACTTTGGTATTATTCTTAGTACCCAGTATCATCTTAGCCAATGAAATAAATAATATTGACATGAAAATTTATGTCGATAATAATGGTACTGCTCATGTAACCGAAGAGTGGACCACTAATTTAACTCAAGGTACTGAAGGATATAAACCATATTACAATTTAGGAGAAAGTAAAATAAGTAACTTTAAAGTAAGTATGAATGGGAAGGAATATACTTATAATTCTGATTATAATATCAACGATTCATTTAATGAAAAAAAATACAAAAATGGCTTTCACTATATAGACAATGGTGTAGAATTATGTTTTGGTATAACAAACTATGGCAAGAATACCTATACTCTAAGTTATGATATCAGTAACTTTGTAGTAAATACCAGTGATAATTATCAAATGATTTACTGGACATTATTTCCTTATGACTATAACCCATCACCAGAAAGAGTATATATAAAAATATATAGTGATTTCAAATATGCAGATACATTAGATGTATGGGGTTATGGCAAATATGGAGCACCAACCTATGTATATGATGGCTATATCGAAATGGATTCTGAATCAACAGTCACTAGTAGTGAATATATGACTATTTTAGTAAAGTTTCCCGAAAATACTTTTACATTAGATACAGCAGTAGATAAAACATTTCAAGAGTATTTAGATATGGCTAATGAAGGAGCAGTAACATATACAGAAAGTAAACAAACACTATTGTCAAAAATATTTGACTTTATAACTAGTTTTATTGGCTTTATAGTTCCCATTGCTACTATAATCATAATAATAAAAAGTGCTATTAAAAATGGTTATGGCTATAAAAATAATAAAACAATAGATAAGAAAAACACTCAATTATTTAGAGATATACCATGTAATAAAGATATATACTATGCTAATACTCTAGTAAAATTAAATAAAAACATTTTTAATAATTATAAAGAAACAAATATCTTTGGTTCAATTATCTTAAAATGGGTTAAAGAAAACAAAATAGCTTTCCAAAACGGACCCTCTGGTAAATTTAATAAAAATACTAGTAGTATAAATCTTACATTAAATCCAACATTTGATAATGTTTTAGAAAAAGAACTATTTGATATTATGCATGAGGCGAGTATCGATGGCATCCTAGAAACCAAAGAATTAGAAAAATGGTGTAATAAAAATTATAGTAAATTCTTTAACTTATTTGAAAGAATAAATACCGTAGAAATAGAAAAATTAAAACAAGATAATCATATTTATACAAGAAATAGTAAAGAAGAATGTAAAAAGAAAAATGTTATGGACGATACCATCTATGAAGATAGTACTAAATTATATGGATTAAAGAAATTCCTTGAAGAATTTTCTAGAATTGATACAAGAGAAGTACTTGAAGTCCATATATGGAATGAATACCTAATGTTTGCTTATATATTTGGAATAGCGGATAAAGTGGCAAAACAATTAAAAAACCTATATCCTGAAGTACTAGAAGATCCAAATAATTATATTGATTTAGATACTATTCTTTATATAAATTACCTATCGAATCGTTCAGTAAATGCTGCTAGTACTGCTAGGTCAAGAGCAGAATCATATTCTTCTGGCGGCGGTGGCTTCTCTTCTGGTGGCGGAGGAGGCGGTTCCTTCGGCGGAGGAGGCGGTGGCGGTGGCTTCCGTTAATACCTATATTTTTAACAATAAAGAATATCCAATAGAGATAATAAGAAAGAATAATAAGAATACTTATTTAAGAGTAAAAGAGGGTAAGATAATAGTAACAACAAATTATCTTACTTCTTCATTTACCATAAATAAATTAATTAAAGATAATACTTCCTTTATAAATAAAGCCTTATCAAAAGATAATCAAAAAAAAGAAGATACCTCTTTTAAACTATTTGGAATAACTTATGATATCGTATATGGTTTTCCAAATACCGAAATAGAAGATAATAAAATATATACCAAAGATGAAAAAACATTAAACAAATATTTATCTAAGTATATAACCAATATTTATAAGGAAAGATTAGACCATTATTACAATATCTTTGAAGAACAAATCCCCATTCCTAATCTAAAAATAAGAAAAATGACTAGTAGATGGGGAGTATGCAATATAAAGAATCATAATGTAACATTAAACTCAGAACTATCAAAATATAATATCGAATGTTTAAACTATGTAATAGTCCATGAATTATCCCATTTTATTCATCCTAATCATTCAAAAAATTTCTGGTTACAAGTATCTAAGTATTATCCAAATTATAAAGAAATAAGAAAGTATTTAAAAAATAATTCCTAGGAGGCAGTATGAAACACAATATGAATTTAAATAATAGACCATTTAAAAGTATAAAAGAAGGTACTAAGACTATAGAACTAAGATTAAATGACGAAAAAAGAAGCCTACTTAAAGTAGGAGATGAAATAGAATTTACTAATAGAGAAACTAATGAAAAGTTATCCGTAGATATAATAAACCTACATAAATACCCTAGTTTTAAAGAACTATATAAACATTTTAATAAAATAGAAATGGGTTATGCAGCAGACGAACCAGCAAATCCTAAAGATATGGAAGCATATTATTCCAAAGAAGAGCAAGATAAGTATGGCGTGCTAGGAATAGAAATAAGAAAAAAATAAATTATCATATTGTTTGAGATAGAAATATATGATAAAATACTTATGACGGAGGTAAATATGATAATAACATCTCTAACTAATAGTAGAATAAAAGAAATATGTAAATTAAAAGAAAAGAAATACCGTAATATAACAAATACCTTTTTAATTGAAGGAATAAATTTAGTTACTGAAGCTAGTAAAAGCAATCTATTAAAAGAAATCTTTGTTTTAGAAGGAAAAACAATAAATATAGATATACCTACCACTTATGTAACAAAAGAAGTAATGAAGAAAATATCAAGTACTGATAGTATTCCAAATGTAGTAGGAGTCTCTCTAAAAAAGGAAGAATTATTACTAGGAGATCGCCTTCTTTTATTAGATAATCTTCAAGATCCAGGTAATCTAGGTACCATAATAAGATCTTCAAAAGCCTTCAATATTGATACCATAGTAATAAGTCCTACTACTGTAGATATATATAATCCTAAAGTACTCAGAGCTACCGAAGGTATGATCTTCCATATCAATATAATAACAAGAGATTTACCAAGCCTTATTACCGAATTAAAAAAAGATAATTATAAAATATATGGTACTAAAGTAGATGGAGGAATAAATGTTAAAGATATTTCTCTAAAAAGAAAATATGCCTTAGTAATAGGAAACGAAGGTAATGGTGTATCTGAAGAAGTAAATAACTTATGTGATGAATACCTATATATAAAAATGAATAAAGAAGTAGAGAGCTTAAATGCTGGAGTAGCAACTTCTATACTTCTATATGAAATGGATGATAAATATGACATTAATTAAAATAGGAAAAATAGTAAATACTCATGGAATAAAAGGAGAACTTAGATTATTATCTAAATTTCCTTATAAAGAAAAAGTATTTATAAATAATATGACAATATATATCGATAAGAAAGATAAAGAAATAATAAATACCTATCGTAAGCATAAAAACTTTGATATGATAACATTAAAAGGCTATAATAACATTAATGAAGTATTAAAATATAAAGGAAAGAATGTTTATGTAAATGATAGTGATATAAAATTAGATAATAATAAATATCTAGATGAAGAATTAATAGGACTAAATGTTATCTATGAAGATAATAATAAAGGTACTATTGTGGATATAGAAAGATATGATAAGACAGTATTATTTAATATCAAGAATAATGATAAAGAATATTTAATACCATATAATGATAATATAATAGATAAAATAGATATTAATAATAAAAGAATATATATTAAAGATATCAAAGGTTTATTTGATTAAAAATAAATAAATACCTTGCATAACAATATAGTTAATGCTATAATTATATTGTTATTACTGCCCTGTAGCCAAGCGGTAAGGCATCAGACTCTGACTCTGACATGCGTTAGTTCGAATCTAACCAGGGCAACCAAATAAAAAAATAGCCCTATTAAGGGCTTTATTTTAGATATGATTAGCGATTGCAGGAATTGCATCTATTTTGTGAACAACCATTACCCCAAAATAGAACAAAGAAGATAAGTAATATTACTATAATTATCCAGTAAGATCCTGTTCCATAGCCATAACCATATCCATAACTTGGATATCCATAACCATACATAGTAGTCATTTCTCCTTTCAATATATTATACTAAACTAAGTGATAAATGAATATAATGGATACCTAAATAAATAAAAAATAGAGGTGAAAAACATGACAAATAAAGATTTAGCAGATTTAATATTTCCTAATTTAGAGCACGATGTAGATTATTATGAGAGTTTATATCCAGAAAGAGAATTAAAAGAAGGAGAAAAAGTGACAAGATTTGCTCCTAGTCCAACAGGGTATATGCATATTGGAGGATTTTATCAAGCACTTACTGATTATGTACTTGCTAAAAACTCTGGCGGAATATTCTATCTTAGAAACGAAGATACCGACAAATTAAGAGAGGTAGATTCAGCAGTAGAATTAATAATGTCTACTTTAAGAGAATATGGAATAGTACCTGATGAATATGAATATAAAGGTGAAACAGTAGGTAATTATGGTCCTTATATTCAAAGTGAAAGAAAAGATATATATCATGCTTATATTAAGAAATTAATTGAAATAGGAAGAGCATATCCATGTTTCTGTACCAAAGAAGAACTAGAAGACTTAAGAAAAAATCAAGAAGAAAAGAAGATGCGAACTGGATATTATGGAAGATATGCTAGATGTAGAAATATTAGTGTAGATACCGCTATTGAAAGAATTAAGAATGGTGAACCTTATGTTATAAGATTTAAATCTGAAGGAGATTTTAATAATAAGATTATTTTTGAAGATTTAACAAAAGGTAAACTTAGCTTGAGTGAAAATGATACTGATGATGTAATAATGAAAAGTGATAGTATGCTTCCTACTTATCATTTTGCTCATGTAGTAGATGACCATTTAATGCATACTACTCATGTCGTAAGAGGAGAAGAGTGGTTACCTAGCGTTACTAAACATATTGAGATGTTTAGAGCATTAGGATTAAAACCTCCTAAATATATTCATACACCACTTATTATGAAACAAGATGGTGATATCAAGAGAAAGATAAGTAAGAGAAAAGATCCAGAAGCAAGTATGAGTTTCTATAAAGAAAAAGGATATCCTACAGTAGCAGTAATAGAATCATTAATGACAATTATTAATTCTAATTATGAAGAATGGCATAATGCTAATCCAGATAAGACTTTCTTAGATTTTACTTTCTCACCTAAGAAGATGTCTCCATCAGGAGCCCTATATGACTTAGAAAAATTAAATAATATATCTAAAAATTATATCAGTAGAATGACTAAAGATGAAGTATATAATTATTTATCTAAATGGTCTAAAGAGTATGATCAAGATTTTTATGAATTAATAACTAAGTATGAAGAATATACAAAAAATATATTAAATATAGAAAGAGAACAAAAGAAACCAAGAAAAGATTATGCTAGTTTTAGTGAGATAAAGAGTCAAATATTCTATATGTATGATGAATTATATAATCCTACTTCTTATGAATGGGGTAATATTACTAATAAAGAAGAAATAATTAGAATACTAAATACTTATATTGATAACTATTTTGATGTATCAGATAAAGAAATATGGTTTAATAAAGTAAAAGAATTAACTGATAGTTTAGGATACTGTAGTAATATGAAAGAATACCGTGAGAATCCAGATAATTATAAAGGATCAGTAGCAGATATTTCTACTGTCCTTAGAGTTGCTTTAACTAGTAAGAGTATGACTCCTGACTTATATGAAATTATGAGATTACTAGGTAAAGATAGAATAATAAATAGAATTAATAATCTTGAAGAAGAACTTTAATGTTCTTTTTCTTTTATCTTTTCGAGCCTGTAGTCTCTCAAAGTGTAAGAAAGCCTAAGGTCTTTCTTACAAAAAAATTAATATATTTCTATATCTATGTTATAATTATATATAGATAGAAAGGATTTAGATAATATGGAAAAAGCCAAAGTATACTTTACTAAAGAAATAACTGAAGAATCTTTAGTAAAAATATATGAAAAATTAGGAATAGAATTAAAAGGAAATGTAGCAGTAAAACTACATTCTGGTGAAGAAGGTAATCAAAATTACTTAAAACCAGAATTTGTAAAAAATATTATTGCTAGAGTAGGAGGTACCGTAGTAGAATGTAATACTGCTTATGATGGAGCAAGAAATACTACTGAAAAACATAAAAAATTAATAACTAGTCATGGTTGGGATAAATATTATAAAGTAGATATTATGGATAGTGAAAAAGATATAACTTTAGATATACCAAATGGTCTTATTATAAAAAAAGATTATGTTGGAAGTCATTTAGATAATTATGATAGTATGTTAGTATTATCTCATTTTAAAGGACATCCTATGGGAGGATATGGTGGTGCTTTAAAACAACTATCAATAGGAGTGGCATCAAGTAGTGGTAAAGCATACATCCATACTGCTGGTAAAACAACAGATGCAAATAAATTATGGGATAATTTACCAGAACAAGATAAATTTATTGAAGCCATGGCTGATGCAGCATCAGTAGTACATAATAAATTTAAAGGTAATATTGCCTATATAAATGTTATGAAAAATATGAGCGTTGATTGCGACTGCTGTGCTGTTGCAGAAGATCCATGTATGAAAGATATCGGCGTACTTGCAAGTTTAGATCCAGTAGCCATAGATAAAGCATGTATAGATTTAGTGTATAATAGCACAGATCCTGGTCGTAATCATTTAGTAGAAAGAATAGATTCAAGACATGGAACACATATCCTAGAAGCTACAAATAAATTAAATTTTGGAACTACTAATTATGAATTAATAAATATCGATAAATAAACTATTGATAAATACACAATTTTATGATATGATTTATACATAGGTAAGAGATAAAAGATTTACGAAAAAGATCCCAAATAATTTGCAAATCGGAAAGGAGGCCCTCTTATGGAAAAAGTATTATTTGTAAAAGTTAACCAGAAGTTAATTGGGGGGGGGGGTCAAATCTAACCTAAGTATAATAAATAATAATATAGATAAAGACTATGAAATAACTAATAGAAATATTAGTAATTTTTC
>CAKPIH010000041.1 GCA_934162325.1 uncultured Bacilli bacterium | reverse complement strand
TAAGGTTACTTTCTATATATTAACTACTTATTTTGGTAGTTAGATCCACTAATTTGGTTTTGTCCTAATCTTACTAATCTTTTAGTAATTTCTCCACCAACTGATCCATTAGCTCTTGAAGTTGTATCTGGTCCTAAATTAACACCAAACTCGTTAGCTATTTCATATTTCATTTTATCGATAGCTTGTTTAGCTCCAGGTACTACCATTTTGCTATTTGTATTGTTACTCATTATGTTTCACCTCCTACATTAATAGGTTGTGAATTATTAAGTATTTAATACATATATTTTAATGGTAATTTTTACTAAATATCAAACTTAGTATTATTTCTTTTAATTTCTATTATTTCTCTACTATTAACAGCTTCATCAATAAGAGAATCAAAATCAAAACTCTTTTCATATAGTATAGCTTTATCCATATTAGGATTAATAACAGGATGTTTAGGTAAAAAGATAGTACAACAATCTTCATAAGGAAGTATTGATGTTTCATAAGTACCAATCTTTCTCGATATATCTATAATTTCTAATTTATCTAAACATGCAACTGGTCTAATAACAGGTACATTAGTTACACTATTAATAACTCTCATACTAGTTAAAGTTTGACTAGCAACCTGTCCAACACTCTCACCATTTATAAGACATAGACAAGAAGTTTTTTCCATGATTTTTTCACTTATCCTATACATCATTCTACGCATTATGGTTATCATATATGTAGGGTCGATATTTTTATATATCGCCTCCTGTAAAGCAGTAAACTTCACCACATTTAAAGTAATACTCGAATCATATTTTGTAAGTTCTTCCACTAGTTTTTTGACTTTATTCTTAGCCATTACACTAGTATGTGGAGGAGACTCAAAATAAACACATTCTATCTTGATTCCCCTTTTCATAGCAAGATAACCTGCTACTGGGGAATCAATTCCTCCTGATAACATAAGAAGACCCCTGCCTGCCACTGAAACAGGATAACCACCTGATGCTTTTATTTCTTTATTATATATATAAGTATAATCTTTTCTTATTTCAATATGCAATAAATAATCAGGATTATGAACATCTACTTTTTTATTAGGAATATTCCTTAATATCAAAGAACCAATCCTTCTAGAAAAATCCATACTAGGAATAGGAAATGATTTATCACTTCTAGTAGTTTCTACTTTAAAAGTATTAAATTCTATATTTTTAGCTACTTCAAGTACATTAGCTTCTATTTCCTCAGTATTAGTATTAACCCTAGTAGCCACTACTATACTATGAATACCAAAAATATTTTTAAGAATATCAACTACTTCATCAATATTTTCTTCTGTCTCAATATACATTCTATCTCTTGTTTTAATAATATTAACTTTATAATTTATTAAAGCTTTTTTTATATTATTATATAATATATTAATAAATACTTTTCTATTATCTTTCTTAGTAGTTAATTCTCCATATTTAATTAATATTATTTTCATTTACATCACTCATTTCTTTATTCTATACTTAAACAATATTGATTATTACCACTAGTATCATTCCAACTAACCTTTTTGCCATCATAACCAAGATATCCACATAATGTCCTTTTTTCATTAAATGGATCTTTCATCTCTTCCTTAGTAATTAATTCATCTTCAATTAATTGATTTAAAGTAATTTGTCCCTTTTTTACTGTATTTTTATGTTTATCTACATATAATTCTCCAGCACTCTCAATTAATTTAATAATTTGCGTCTTTTGTTTATCTTTACTTCTTTCGATTGAAGAAGTAATACTAGGTATAGCAATAGACATAATAACTCCTAGTATAACAATAACAACTAATAACTCTACTAAAGTAAATCCCTTTTTATTTAATCTTTTCATTCTCATCACCTACACATAGTATAAAGTATTTTTATCTTTATATCAATACTTTTTGAACATATTTATTAATTATTTTTTTATTTTTACATATAATATCAATGTAGATAGTATGTAGTAATTATATTGACATTTACTACATTAACTGCTATAATTGTTATAGAGAGGAGATGGTATAAATGTCTAATAATACTAGTGCTATTAATATTAATGTTGATTCTAATGTAAAAAAAGAAGCAACAGAATTATTTAATAGTTTAGGATTAAACATGAGTACTGCGATTAATTTGTTTCTAAGAAAATCTATTAATGAAGGCGGTATTCCATTTGAACTAAAAAATCCTAAACCTACTAGAGAACTTAAAAGAGCTTTAAAAGAAGCAAAGAAAATTGAGAACGGAGAAATTAAAAGTAAAGGTTATCACAATATAGACGAATTATTTGAGGATTTGAATAAATGAATAAAACCAAGTATGAGATTCACTACACAAAAAAATTCAAAAAACAATATAAAAAAGTTGTTAAACAAAATAAAGATTTAAAAAAATTAAGATATATTGTTGAAACTTTATCTAATGGTAACTCTTTAGAAGAAAAATATAAAGACCATAGTTTAATAGATAACAAAAATTTTAATGAATGTCGTGAATGTCATATTGAACCAGATTGGTTGCTTGTTTATAAATATACTAGTGATAAACTTATATTACTTTTAGTAGAAACTGGAAGTCATAGTGAACTGTTTAAAAAATAGAATTACTTTTTAGTAACTCTATTAACTCTATTTTATTTTTTCTTTTAAAGAATTTAATATATTAATAGCTTCAATAGGTGTTATATTTAGAACATCTATTTTTTTTAGTTCTTCTTCAACAATACTCTTCTTTTCTTCAAAATTAAGAGGTAACATCATTTGCATAGAAGAATCTTTCTTACTATTATTATCTTTAGATTCATATTCATTTAAGATAACATTAGCTCTATCAATTACTTCTTTAGGAAGACCCGCTAATGTAGCAACATTAATACCATAACTTTTATCTACTGATCCATCTTTTACTTTATGTAAGAAAGTAATATTACCATTCTCTTCAATTGCAGATACATGTTTATTTTTTAAATTAGGAAGTGTATTTTCCATACTTGTAAGTTCATGATAATGAGTAGAAAATAATGTTTTACACTTAATATTATTAGCTATATATTCTAGAATAGCTTCAGCTAAACTCATACCATCGTAAGTAGCGGTCCCTCTACCTAATTCATCAAAAAGAATTAAACTATTTTTCGTAGCATTCTTAATAGCCCGAGAAGCCTCCATCATTTCTACCATAAATGTAGATTCACCACTTACTAAGTCATCACTTGCTCCTATTCTTGTAAATATCTTATCAAATACTGGCAAATGAGCCTCTTCAGCAGGTACAAAACATCCTATTTGAGCCATAATAGCAATAATACCAAGTTGCCTCATATAAGTAGATTTACCAGCCATATTAGGACCAGTAATAAGTAAAATATCCGTATTATTATCCATAATAATATCATTAGGTACATATTCAGCATCTTTTAATACTTTCTCTACGACTGGATGCCTAGAAGATATTACTTTAATTTCATTAGTACTATTTAATATAGGTCTAACATAACCATACTTTTCACTAACAAAAGCAAATGATTGTAAAACATCTATTTCACTAATAACTTTAGCATTCTTTTGTAATACCCTAATATATTCTTTACATTTATCTCTTATTTCTACGAATAAATTATATTCTAAATTAATAATCTTATCTTCAGAAGACAAAATAATATCTTCTTTTTCTTTTAGTATAGGATTAATAAATCTTTCACAATTAGCAAGTGTTTGTTTTCTAGTATAACCCATATCATCAGTAATCATAGATAAATATGAATTACTAACCTCTATATAATAGCCAAATACTTTATTAAACCCTACTTTTAATCCCTTAATACCAGTTCTTTCTCTCTCTTCTTTTTCAAAATTACTAATAAAGTCTTTACCACCCTTACTTAGACTTTTTAATTCATCTAATTCACTAGAATATCCCTCTTTTATTAAGAAGCCATCTTTTAAACCATTCGGAGCATCTTCATTAATAGCCTTCTCTAAAAGATCATATAAGTCATTTAAAGGATGTACTTCATCATAAAAATTAATTTTCTCTAATTTATCTTTAATACTAGGAAGTACTTTTAAAGAACTCTTTAATTGTAATAAATCTTTAGCATTAGCAGAACCAAATGATATTCTACCACATAATCTTTCTAAGTCATATACTTCATATAAATCATTTCTAAGTTCTTCTGCTAATATAAATTCTTCAAGTAACTTAGTAACAATATTATATCTTTCATTTATTCTAGACATATCTACTAATGAATTTTCAATAAAATATTTTAACTTTCTACTTCCCATAGCAGTCTTAGTATTATCTAAAAGCCATAATAAAGAATATGTTCTCTCTTTAGTTCTTAAACATTCAGTTAATTCTAAATTTCTCTTAGTATGAATATCCATCATTAATGATGATTCATCTTTTTTAATTATTACCTTTTGAAAATGAGATAGATTTCTTTTTTGTACAACACTTAAATAATATAATAATAACTGTATAGATTTTATTATTCTATCATCATCTATATTACTATATATATCATTATAATTATCAGTAAGAAAAGAATTCTCTATAGTTACTGGTATCTTTTGATTCCTTATACTAGATATTAATTCTTTATCTACATTACTATCTACAATTAATTCTTTTATCTCTAAAGATAATAATTTATATATAATATCTGAATTATTACTATATAAAGAAGAATATATATCACCAGTAGTAATATCTGAATATGTAAAAGCATATCCATATCCAAAACTATATAAACTACCTATATAATTATTTTCTTTTTCATTTAATGAATTAGCATTAATAATAGTACCAGAAGATATTACTTCAATTATATCTCTTTTAACTATTCCCTTAGCATTCTTAGGATCTTCTAACTGTTCACATATAGCTACCTTAAAACCTTTTTTAATTAATTTATCAATATATATTTCAGCAGCATGATGTGGTATTCCACACATAGGAACTTTCTCTTCTAATCCAGCACTCTTGCCAGTAAGAGTAAGTTCTAAAGCATGAGCTACTACTTCAGCATCTTCAAAAAACATTTCATAAAAATCTCCTAGTCTATATAATATTATTACATCTTCATATTTATCTTTTAATTCAACATAATGTTTCATCATTGGAGATAATTTACTTCTATCTACATCATTTCTCTTCATATTTACTACCTTCTCTGCTTATATATTATACCATATCAAAATACTTAATATCAATATCTTTTTATCTCTCAACTTATAAATTTAAGTATAGTTATTGATATTTTCATTAAAATTTGATACAATGTATACAGGAAGAGAAATTTATCCATAATAAAAATGGGTAACATCTAGTCTCAAAAGGTGTTCTCTCCATATGATGTGGAGCACCCCCCTGAAGGGTGCTCTTTTTTTATCTATGGTTACGACTATCTATTAAGTATAGTGTAACTAAAGTAAGCCATATTATTAGTATGACTTCATTCACTTACTAAAACCCCCATTTCTGTTTGTTTTTTCAGCATAGCATCACCCCTTCCTTAAATACTTAAAAAAGGAGAGAACAACCCTTATTGATGTTACCTAAAAACTCTCCTATAATAGCAGCAAATAGTCAATATATAATTGACTATTATTTTAATTTACGTATACATACAAATGTATATTATTTACTATCACTTATCATTTTCTTTTTGAATAAGAATATTTCTAATACTATAGTTATTATTGTATATATAACCACTATTAAAGTGCTAGTTAATATATTGTTATAACTATTATTTAATACACTTTTAGTTATATTTAAAGTACTTTGAAATGGTAATATTTTACATATAGTACTAAAAGTATTACCAACCATATCAGTACTAAAATACATACCACTAGTAAAAGCTACTAACTGAACTACTATACTAGATACTCCTGATGAAGACTTTTCAGTAGTTATTGTTCCTATTAATATACCAAGAGATATAAATAATAAAGATATAGGTATTGATACTAATATTGTATAAATAATATTTATACTAAAGTTTAATCCCAATAACATAGCAGTTATAAAGAATAATATATTTTGTATTAATACTATTGGTAATACTGATATACTATATCCTAAAATATAATCTATACTTTTCATTGGCGACACCCCAAGTCTAGTAGTAAGAGATGTACTTCGATCTTTAGCTACTAATGAAGCAGTAAACATTGTTATAAAGGATAAACTAAATATAATAATACCAGGAGTAAAATTCTCTATATTATATACTTCATTTGGTATTTTAAATTGTTCAAATATATATAATAGAAATAATGGTAAAATAATAGCAAAGATAATACTAAGGGGATCTCTTATTATTTCTTTAAAATTCCTATTAGCAAATGTTAGTATTCTCATCATTATCCTCCTCTATTATTTTTATAAAAGCATCTTCAAAGTTTTTAGTTTTAGCTTTTTTTATTAATTCTTTAGAAGTACCAAGTTCTATTAACTTACCTTTATTCATTATACCTATTCTATCAGACAACGCTTCAGCTTCTTCCATATAATGAGTAGTAAGTATAATAGTAGTTTTTCCTTTTAATGCTTCTATTATTTTCCATAAGTCATGTCTTGATATTACATCTAAACCTAGAGTTGGTTCATCTAAAAAAAGAATTTTAGGATTATTTATTAAAGATATCGCAATAGATAATTTTCTTTGATAACCGCCAGATAATGTCTTAGCTTTTTGTTTTAATACTTCTTCTAATTTAAATAACTTTATTAACTCTTTTATTTTATCTTCTTTATTAGGTATTTGATATATACCTGCCATAAAATATAAATTTTCTAATACTGTTAAATTAGATGCTACCGCAGTCTCTTGAGGAGATATATTTATTATTTCTTTTATTTTACTACTATCTTTTACTAAATCTAAATTATTTATCTCTACCTCTCCACTAGTAGGTAATATTAATGTAGATAACATCTTAATAGTAGTAGTCTTACCCGCTCCATTAGTTCCAAGTAAAGAAAATAATTCTCCTGTCTTTATTTCTAAATTTAAATTATCTACTGCTAATTTATCTTTATATTTCTTAGTTAAATTATTTATCTTTATCATTAGATCCTCCTAATATATTATTAGTAGCAGCCTCAATTATATCTGACTTTACTAAAGCTATTCCTTTTTTAGAATCTGCTAGTACTATTAAAGAATCTCCCGGATTTATATCAAAGATATCCCTTACTTCTTTAGGTATTACTATTTGCCCTTTCTCCCCTACTTTACTTATACCCATATATTTATTTTTCTTCATTATATCATCCCTTTCCAAAGTTATACTAGTTATACTTTTCATACTTATTATACTATCTATTATATATATAGTCAATACTAAAAATATTTATGAGAAAGACCTGAGTCTTTCTCATACCACGGAATACTATATGATGAAGCGTCAAATAAAAAGAAGATTAATTTCTTCTCTATTTTATTTGTACTCCTAATAATGATATAATATCACTAGCCTGAAGAACATTTATTTTTATACCTTTTAATGAATCAATATCAAAAACTATCCTTTCTATATTACAAGTAGAAAAATCAACATCTTTTAAATTGGTCCTAATAAATTCTGTTTCATTAAAAGTACTATTATATAAACTTATATTCTTAATCTTAGATTCAGTAAATATACTATTACTAAAATCACTATCTATTATCTCAATATTATTTAAACTACTAGCAAAAAAATTAGTATATTTAGAATTACTACTACTAAAAGAAACATCCTTTAAACTACTATTAACAAAAGAAGTACCAAGTAATTTACAATTATCAAATACTACTCTACTAAGTAATTTATTATCAAATACTTGATTAGATAAATCACAGTTTTTAAATATTACATCTATTAAATCAACATTATCTAATTTTATATTATTAAAATTAATATTATTAAAAATACAACTATCAAAAGTTATATCACTAATTATAACATTATCTTCTATATTAGTATTATATAATTTATTACTAAAATCATTATCTTTTATACTATCTATAATACTACATTCGACATAGTTTTTTATTTTAGGACTAACTATTTTCACAATTTCCCTCCCTATATAAATAACAATCCCTATCATGAGAATATATTATACCAATAGCTTGAAGATATGAATATATAATCGTAGTACCTACAAATGTCATACCCCTTTTTCGTAGATCTTTAGATAGATTGTCAGACAATTCAGAACTTACCATATTTATTTCATAGTATATTTTATTATTAGTAAAAGTTAAAAGATAATTCTTAAAACTCCCATATTCTTCTTTAATATCTTTAAATATCTTAGTATTATTAATACTAGCTTTTATCTTTAGTTTATTTCTTATTATATCTTTATTTTCCTCTAATTCTTTTATTTTATCTTCAGTATAATTACATATTTTATCTATATCAAAATCATCATAGGCAGCCCTGAAGGCCTCCCTCTTATTTAGAACGCATTCCCAAGATAGTCCAGCTTGAAACATCTCTAAGATTAACATTTCTAATAGATAAGTATCCTCTAAATTTAACACACCCCATTCATTATCATGATAATCTATATATTTAGGATTATTTAAATTACACCACTTACATCTATTCATATCTCTTCTCCTTTGATAGTTTATCTTTTTTTATATTATTTTCATCCTCTTCAATATATAATCCTGTCATTAATTATTATAACATACTTATCTATTATTTTTTTATTAACATCAATTAATTTATGGTAATTTATAATTTTTTAAGGATTAAAATAAGAACTATTATCTAGTCCTTATTTACTCTTTTTTAATTTATCTGTATAACCTGCAAACTTTATTTTAGTAGTAGATTCTGCAAAATGGTTATTTTTATTTTTACTATTATGTAATTGTACCATCTTAATTGCGGGTACTATCTCATTATCTTGACAATTAGAAATTATATATGCTTCCTCATCTGTTATTTCCATACCATTAAAATATCTTAATAATGCTCCTCCTAGCATATATAATCTTTCCATACTTATTTTTTCTACTTCTTCTCTTTTCATAATTTATTTTCCTTTATTAATTAATTTATAGTTTATTTATAATATGTAATAAAACTTAGTATACTCTTTTACCATTTTCTACTTGTCTTTCTAGATTTAATAAAACTACTCCGTCTTCAGTATCTACTCCTAGTACAAGTACTTCACTAGTAACATCTCCTATTTTCATTGGGCTAAAATTAGTAACCACGATTACTTGCATATTTATTAAATCTTCTGGTTTATAGACATTAGTTATTTGAGCTGAGGTTTTCTTTGTTCCTAGTTCTCCCAAGTCTATTGTTAATTTATAAGCAGGTTTTCTTGCTTTTTCGTTAACTGCTGCTTCTATTATAGTACCTACTCGCATATCTACTTTTTTAAAATCTTCTATTGTTATCATTTTACTTCTCCTTTATATATCACTAGTATATCATAATAATAACAAAGTTACTAGAGAGTATTAGGATTCTTGTAATTGTTTTTTAGATCGTTCACTAAACTTTCCTACATTTTATTTTATCATTTACATACCACAATTAGGACAATAATGAATGTCTAGTCTACAAGAATCTCTTTTTCAACTGTTCGGAAATTCCGAACAACTGAATTTTCATCCAGTTCACCTTCTTCTAATATGTGTTTTATGTG
>CAKPIH010000040.1 GCA_934162325.1 uncultured Bacilli bacterium | reverse complement strand
TTAATTTAGAGACTTTTTTAGAAAGGCTCTAAATTATTATAGAAAGACCTAGGCTTTCTATAACACGGAAGAGACTACAGGCTCTGAAGTAAAAAAGTTTGTAAAAAGAATGTAAATATGTTTAATTTACTTCTTTTTTTTAGTATAATATTATTTAGGAAGTTCAGGTGATATTATGCAGGATAAAATGGAAAGATTGCTTAATCAAATAGGCATGAACAAAGATTATTTAGAGAATGCTAGTATTGATAAGATTATAGTGTATGAGAAAAATAATTTATGGGAGTTTATTATTAGTAATGATAAAGTTTTACCTGTATATATATATGATGAATTATGTAATAAAATAATGAATACTTTTAAGACTATTAAAGATATTAATGTTGTTATTACTACGAATAATAATAGTAATGAATATTTAGAAGATTATTTTGATAGATTAATAGATTTATTTAGTGATGAGAGTATTAAATATAAGACTTTTATTGATAGAAAGTTAAATATTGATAATGATAATTATATATTTGATGTTTATAATAAAGCAGAGCTTGCTTATATGACTGAAAAGAAAGAATATTTGAATGAAATGCTTAATAAATATGGATTTAATGGTAATTTTGTTTTAAATCTATGTGAGAATAAAGAGAATGATATTCTTAATCAAATCGAAAAAGATAAAATAGTTAATATACCTAGTATGGTGTCTCCTAGAAAGGAAAGTGTTCCTGATAAAGTAGAAGAAAAAAAATACTTTAGACCAAAGAGAGATACTAGTATTACTCCTATTAAGGATTTAATGTATGAAGTAGATAATATTACTATTAATGGAATGATATTTGGTATGGATATGTTTGAATCTAAGAGTGGATATAAGATTATTACTCTTAAGGTTACTGATAATAGTGATAGTATTTATGTTAAGATGTTTACTAAAGATAATGATGAATATGCTAGAATTAAAGATTTACTTAAGGTTGGTTCTTGGTATAACTTTTATGGTAAAGTAGCTATGGATAAGTATTCTAACGAACTTACTTTTACTACTAGATATAAAGATGTTGATAAGACAGAGAGTCCTGAAAAAGAAAAGGTAGTAGATAATGCTCCTGTTAAGAGAGTTGAACTTCATGCTCATACAATGATGAGTCAGATGGATGGTATTACTAATGTTGATTTAAATAAACATACTTGTGAACTTGTTAGTAAGTGTATTGATATGGGTTACAGGGGGGTTGCTATTACTGATCATAGTGGTTGTCAAGCCTTTCCTATTGCTTATGATATTATTAAAAGTTATAATAAAAAGATAGATGATCCTAGTAAGCATTTTAAGGGATTATATGGTACAGAACTTACTGTTGTTGATGATACTGTTAATATTGTTGTTAGACCTGACGATAGAATTCTTAAAGATCTTACTTATGTTGTTTTTGATACAGAGACTACTGGTTTTAATGCTGGTGGGGCTGATCAAATGATTGAAATAGGTGCTGTTAAAATTAAAGACGGTGCTATTATTGATAGATTTGATGAATTAATTGATCCAGGAAGACATATTCCTGATAAGATTACTGAACTTACTTGTATTACTGATGATATGGTAAAAGGTAAAGACAATGAAGAGAATGTTACAAAGAGATTCTTAGAATGGGCAGGAGATAATCCAATGGTTGCTCATAATGCTAAGTTTGATATTTCGTTTATTTCTAGTGCTATGAAAAAATATAATCTTGGTGAATTTAATAGTACTGTTATTGATACTTTAGAGTTATCTAGAGCGTTAGATACTGGCTATTCTAGGCATAGTTTATCAGCTTTAGTTAAAAGGTATAATGTTCCTTGGGATGAAGATGCTCATCATAGAGCAGATTATGATGCTGAAGGTACGGCTTTAGTCTTCTACAAGATGCTTGGTAAATTATTTACACAGAACTTTGAGAAGATAAGTGATTTAGAAAAACTTATTCCTAAAGATGAAATATATAAATTTGGTAGAACTTATCATTTTAATGCTATTGCTCTTAATAAGACGGGACTTAAGAATCTATTTAAGATTATATCTCTTGCTAATACTACTTATTTATATAAGACCCCAAGAATTCTTAGAAGTAAACTTAATGAACTTAGAGAAGGTCTTATTATTGGTAGTGGCTGCTATGAAAGTGAAGTTTTTATTGAGGGAAGAAGTAAAGAGGGAGAAGAACTTACTAATATTATTAATTTCTATGATTATGTTGAAGTACAGCCTCCGGAAGTATATGACCATTTGATTCAGACTAGTGATTTTAAGGATGTTAATGAAATTAAGGAACATATTAAGAAGATTATTAATGCTACTCGTGAAGCTGGTAAGATTATCGTGGCTACTGGGGATGTTCATCATTTTAGTAAAGAAGATAAGATATATAGAGAAATTATTGTTAATCAGAAGGTTCCTGGTGGTGGTAGACATCCTCTTGCTAAGAGTAGTATTAAGAGTATTCCTTCACAGCACTTTAGAACTACTGAGGAAATGCTTAATGATTTTGCTTTTCTAGGAGAAGAACTTGCTTATGAGATTGTTGTTACTAATACTAATAAAGTTCTTGATATGGTAGAAGAGATTGAAGTTATTATTGATACTGGTGGTATTCCTTTTTCACCTAGAGTTAAGAGTGATGATGGTAAGTCTTATTTGGATTGTCCTAGAGTGGTTACTGACTTAGTTTTTGATAGGGCTAAAGAGTGGTATGGTGATGATTTGCCTCATAATATTGAAGAGAGAATATCTAAGGAATTATATGGTGATATTGTCTACAAATGCTGGAAAGAAATTATTAGTGAAGATAATCCTAATATTAGTGATGATGAACTTGATTCTAAGTTATTTGAAAATTTACATAATACTTTAGTTAATGGATTTGATGAGGTTAAGATGCTTGTTAGTGATTATGTTAAAAAGCATTGGAGTGAAGAAGATGGTGAAATGACTGATAAGGCACTAGAGAAGAAAATTAAAAAGTCTCTAGGTGGTGTTATTGGTGGTGGATTTGATCCTATTTACTTGATTGCTCAAAGACTTGTTAAACACTCTAATGATGAAGGTTTCTTGGTTGGTTCAAGAGGTAGTGTTGGTTCTTCATTTGTAGCTACGATGATGGGTATTACTGAGGTTAATCCTCTTCCTGCTCATTATAGATGTCTTAAATGTAAGAATAGTATTTTTAAAGATGATAATGGTAATGATTTAGGTGCTACTTATTCTAGTGGATTTGATTTACCTGATAAGATTTGCCCTAATTGTGGTGAGCATATGTATAAAGATGGGCAAGATATGCCATTTGCTACTTTCCTTGGGTTTAATGCTGATAAGGTTCCTGATATTGATCTTAACTTTTCGGATTTGAATCAAGCATCTGCTCATGAATATACTAAAGTTTTATTTGGTGTTGATAATGTTTATAGAGCTGGTACAATTGGTACGGTTGCGGAAAAAACAGCATTTGGTTTTGTTAAGGGATATTTTGAAGATAAGGGTATTATGAATAAGAGGTCTTGTGAAATTGAGAGACTAGCGATGGGATGTACTGGTGTTAAGAGAACAACTGGTCAGCATCCTGGTGGTATTGTTGTTGTTCCTGATTATATGGATGTATCTGACTTTACACCTTTTCAATTTCCTGCTGAAGATCCTACTAGTGCATGGAGAACAACACACTTTGATTATCATGCTATTGACCAAGATTTACTTAAACTTGATATATTAGGTCATTCTGATCCTACGCAGCTTAGATTAATTCAAGAATTATCTGGTACGGATATTCTTAAGGTTCCTCTTGATGATAAGGATACTATGAGTATATTTACTTCTACTAAGGTACTTGGTGTTACTAATGAACAAATTATGTGTGATACTGGTACTCTTGGTATTCCTGAGTTTGGGACTCCTTTTACTATTTCCATGGTAGCAGAGACTAAACCTACTACTTTTGCAGAACTTATTAAGATATCTGGATTATCTCATGGTACTGATGTATGGCTTGGTAATGCACAAGAACTTATTAAAAATAATATTGTTCCTTTTAAAGATGTTATTGGATGTCGTGATGATATAATGGTTTATCTGATGTATCATGGTGTTGAACCTATTAAGGCATTTAAAATAATGGAGTTTGTTCGTAAAGGTAAGGCTAGTAAAGATCCTGAAACTTGGGCTAAGCATAAAGAAACTATGGAAAAGGCTGGTATTGAATCTTGGTTTATTGATAGTTGTCATAAGATTAAATATATGTTTCCTAAGGCACATGCTGCTGCTTATGTTATTAGTGCTTTTAGGATTGCTTGGTATAAGGTACATATGCCTGTATACTTCTATGCTAGTTGGTATACTACTAAGGCTACTGATTTTAATATTGAAGCTATGATTAGAGGATATGATAGTATTAAGAACTCTATTATTGAAATTGAGAATAAGGGTTTTGATGCTTCTAATAAAGAGAATGGTATATCTGAATCTTTAAAGGTTGCTTTAGAAATGGCTGCAAGAGGTATTAAGGTTGCTCCTTATAATTTATATAAAAGTAAGGGTTCTATCTTTACAGTAGAAGATGATAAGACTATTATTCCTCCATTTAGAGCTATCGATGGTCTTGGTGATGTTGTTGCTAAGAATATTGAAAAAGAGGCTGCGAGAGCTCCATTTATTAGTATTGAGGATTTTCAAACTAGATGTAAGGTATCTCAAACTTTAATTGATAAGATGAGAACGATGGGTATATTTGAAGGTATGCCTGAGACAAGTCAACTTAGTTTATTTTAGAAAATATTTCCCGGGAAATAATTTGGGAAATATTTTTTTCAGTTCGAGCTAGTAATCTCTCACTGTTAAATAAAGCCTGTAGTCTTTATTTAAAGTGTTTTTTGTTCTTTATATAAAAATGCACAAAAATTTAAATAATTTGTGCATTTTTTTGTTTTAATTAAATATTGATAATTTTCTTACTGGCAATTCTTTTGGTTTTTGATTAGTTATATACTTTTTAATTTTGATATCTATAGTTATTAAATTAGTAAGATTAATTCTTATTATATTAATTTCATCATCAGTTAAATTATTTACTGGTAATATATATTTTTTATATATTCTTGGAGAGACTCCTACTAAAGTTGTAAATATTTCTGAGTAATATTCTAATGAATTATAACCACTTTTAAAGGCTATGTTTAATATTTTATTATTATAGTTATAATGTTCTAAACTATTTAGAATCTTTTTTATATTTATATATTCTTTAATAGTTATATTTAATTCTCTTTTGAATCTTTTCATTATATATGTTTTATCATAACTGAATATTTTACTTAATTCATTAATAGTTATTTCTCTATTTAAATTTTCATTTATGTATTCTATTATATTACATACTAGTTCATTAGAATAAATAATTATCCCTCCTTATTATTATTTTATCATAAAAAAGCCATTTTTGTTTAATTTTTTTATCATTTTTAGGTCTATAATTAATTTGAAAGGAGGAATAATATGTTTTATTCAAAATGGACTTCTGAAAAAGATTTAAAAAAATATCTTACAGAAGTAGAGATTGGCTCTGAGATGCAAAAGTCTGGAATACAAATGTTATCAGAAGAAAATAAAATTTATATTAAGGATGATGAATCTCATAGTCTTGTTATTGGTTCTGCTGGTAGTGGCAAAACACAAGCTATTGTATTACCGCTCGTTAGAACTATTATCAAAGCAAATGAATCTTTTTTGATTAATGATGTCAAAGGAGAAATAATGAACAAAGTGGGAGGTGAGTTAAAGAAAAGAGGATATAATATAATAGTTTTAGATTATGCTAATTTAAAAATTGGTAATCATTATAATGTACTTGATTTTCCATATTATCTTTATAATAATGATGAAAAAGATAAAGCTATTGAAATGTTAGAAAATATTGCCTACTATATAATGCATGATATTGATTCTACTAGTGATCCTTTCTGGGAAAAAACTGCTAGTGATTACTTTGTTGGACTTGCTTTATACTTATTTGATAATGCTAAAAGTGAAGAAATTAATTTAAATAGTATATTTAATTTATCAAATGATATTTTTAAAGATGATAAAAAATACGATAAACTAATTATGAATAGTTTGGATAAATCTTCTAGTACTTATCAGTTCCTATCAGGTACTTTGTTTTCGCCTAAAGAAACTAGTGGTGGTATTATTGCTACTTTTAGTCAAAAAATTAAGGGGTTTGTTACTAGAGAAAAATTATCTAGCATGATGGCTACATCTGACTTTGATTTTAAAAATATTGGTAATGAAAAAACTGCTATCTTTGTTATTACTGGTACTGCTAACTACGCTAATGATTTAGTTTCAATACTAGTAGATGAGTTATTTTATAGTTTAGATTTATTTAAAAATAAAAATAATAGATTTAATTTAATATTAGATGAATTCGATAGTATGAAACCAATAAAAGATTTTTATAATAGAATTAACTATGCTAGAGGAAACAATATTAAAATTACTGCTTTAATAAAAGATCTTACTAATTTAAATATTGTTTATGGTACTAATTATAAAGATTTAATTAGAATGTGTTTTAATAATATTATTTATTTACTGGCTAATGATTTATATACTTTAGAAGAAATTAGTAAGTTATGTGGTGATACTGAAAAAGGACCACTAATTAGTATTCAAGAACTTAAAACACTAGATAATTTTGAAGAAGTTATTCTTATGACAAGGATGTATCCTGTTAGAACTAAAGTTCTTCCTGATTATAAAATTAATTGGAATTTTGATAATTCAGAATTAGGGTTTAATAATCTTGAAAAAAATCAAATTAATTTGTTTGATATTGAAAAATTTTTGAAAAAATAATATTTAATATTATGTATTTAGAAAAGTAATATATGAAAGGGGGTAAGTAGCAGGATAATGGGGGACTGCTACTGAATATATGACTTGTTCTAGTTGTAAATACTTAAATGAAAATAAAAAACTAGATGGAAAAGTAAGTGGTTGTGAATATTTCTGTAATAAAAATAAATGCTTTGTTAATGGTCAAAATAATGCTTGTAATAAGTATGAAAGTTCTTTTAGAAGTACTAATAGATGTAATGAAATATATAATGAAGGTAAAGATTTTTATAATGACATTCATTCTGTTAGTTATTATTTATTTATTCTTATTATAGTTATTATTATATCTATTATTGCTCGTATTAGTAATCCAGAACTTTTCCCATTTTAAAAATATTGTTAAATATGAAGACTATTTTTATAGGCTTCATATTTATCATTAAAGACATTAGGCTTTAATGATAGTGAGAAACGTAGATTCGAACTAATAAATTATTTCCTGGGAAATAATTTATATAAATAAAATAACATAGAAAGACTTTATTTTAAAGCTTTTTTTTAGTATAATTATATATAGAAAGACTTGGTGATATTATGAAAAAAATAGTTTTAGTAGATGGTAATAATCTTTTATTTAGAAGCTATTATGCTACTCTTTATACAGGTAATATAATGAGAAATAAAGATGGATTTCCTACGAATGGAGTATATGGTTTTGTTAATATGATTAATAAAATTGTTAATGATGAAAAACCAGAATACATGATGGTTGCTTTTGATATAGGTAAGACTTTTAGACATGAAAAATATGAAAGATATAAAGATGGAAGAAAAGAAACTCCTGATGACTTAAAGGTACAATTTCCAATTGCTAAGAAAATACTTGCAGCAATGGGAATTAAATATTTAGAATGTGCCGGTTATGAAGCAGATGATATTATTGGCACTGTATCTATGTGGTGTGAGAAAGATCCAGAATATGAGGCTTTAATTGTAAGTAGTGATAAAGATTTACTTCAGTTAATTAGTGATGAGACAACGGTTAAATTACTTAAAACTAAAGATTATATTATGATGGATAGAAAAACTTTTAATGAGACATATGGTTTTGAACCTATTCATATGATAGATTTAAAGGCTTTAATGGGAGATGCTTCAGATAACATTCCTGGTGTTCGTGGTATTGGAGAAAAGGGAGCAATTAAATTAGTTAGTGAATATACTACTATTGAAAATATTTATGCTAATATTAATAATATTAAAGGTGCTACACAAACTAAACTTATTGAAGGTAAAGATGATGCTTATTATAGTAAAGATTTAGTTACGATATATAGAGAAGTTCCTCTTGATGTTAGTTTTGATGATTTAAAATATAAAAATTGTAATATTGAAGAACTTACTAATATTTATAAGGAATTAGGTTTTTATTCTCTTCTTAAGAAATTGGATGATGTAATTGAAGAAGATAAAAAGAAAGAAGAACATAATAGTATAGATAACTTTAAAGTTATTACTGATATTAATGAAGTTAAAATTAATGAAGAGACCGCTATCTGGTTAGATACCACTATTGGTAATTATCATGATGCTGAATTACTTGGTATTTCTTTATATAATAATAATTTAGCCTACTATATTCCTTTTGATATATTAAAAAATAATTATAATGTTTTAAATACTGAATTTAATTTATTTACTTATGATTATAAGAAGTTAATTGTAATATTTAATAGATATGGTATTAAAGTACCTAAGATTGGTTTTGATACTATGATTAGTGCTTATTTACTTAACTACGAAACTAAAGATGATATTGCTTATCTTGCTAATAATATGAATTTTAATATTCCTATTTATGATAAGAAAGAAGTAGTAAGTGATGAAGAAGCTAGTAAGAGAGCTATTCTTAAAGCTAAATTTATTTATACTTCAAAGAAAGAACTATATAATAAGATGAAAGAAGAAGATACTATTTATCTATTTGAAAATATTGAAATGCCTCTAGCAAAGGTACTTGCTAAGATGGAAATTGAGGGTATTAGAGTTGATAAAGATATTTTAAAAGAAATGGGAGAAGAAATTAAAATTAAATTAGAACTTATTACTAAAGATATTTATAATTATGCTGGATGTGAATTTAATATTAATTCTCCTAAACAACTTGGTGATATTTTATTTGAAAAACTTGATCTTCCTTATGGAAAGAAAAATAAGAGAGGTGGATACACTACTGATGCTGATGTTCTTAAAAAATTAGTGGATTATCCTATTGTTAATTGTATTTTAGAATATAGAGCACTTGCTAAGCTTTATTCGACTTATATTGATGGTATGATTAACTGTATTAGAGATGATGGTAAAATACATACTATTTATACACAGACTTTAACAAGAACCGGTAGATTATCTTCAATTGAACCTAACTTACAGAATATTCCAATGAGAAGTGAGTATGGTAGACTTATTAGAAAGGCTTTTATTCCAGAAAGTAATAGTGTTATTTTATCTTCTGACTACTCTCAAATTGAACTTAGAGTATTTGCTCATTTATCAGGAGTTAATGATTTAATAAATGCTTTTAATGAAGGTATAGATATTCATACTAAAACCGCTATGGATATATTTAAAGTACCACAAGAAGGGGTTACTAAAAATATGCGTAGGCAGGCTAAGGCTGTTAACTTTGGTATTTTATATGGTATTAGTAGTTATGGCTTAGCTGAAGACTTAGGTATTCCAGTTAAAGAGGCTAAAGAATTTATTAATAAATATTTTGATACTTATCCAGGAGTTAGAGACTATATGGATAAAGAGATTGAGACTGCTAAAAAGAATGGCTATGTTAAAACTATTATGAATAGGAAGAGAGTTATCGATGAATTAAAGAGTACTAATTATATGATTAGAAATATGGGTGAAAGAATGGCTCTTAATACTCCTGTTCAGGGATCAGCTTCAGATATTTTGAAAAAAGCTATGATTGAAATTGATGAAATATTTGAAAAAGAAAATATTAAGAGTAAGATGCTTCTTCAAGTACATGATGAATTAATATT
>CAKPIH010000039.1 GCA_934162325.1 uncultured Bacilli bacterium | reverse complement strand
TGTAATGACAGAAGTATAACACCAGTAGATAGTTTTTTAGGTATGACTTTAACAGGAACTGGTAAAGGAGTGGAAAATACTGCTTATAGTGATTTAACTAGAGGATACATTAGTCACAATCCAACATTAAAGTGTATTAATAAAAATGATAGATTTACTGTAAATAATAATATAGGTAATATAAAATTAACTAATCTTGTAGGATTGGTTACTTCAGATGAAGTAATTATGAGTGGATCTACTGGAATCGATGCTACTTTATCATTTATTGAAAGTTCAGATAGTTATCTTATCACACCAAGCTATTGGTACTGGACTATGACTCCTTCTGGCACCACGGATGGTAGCGCTGGTATTAGATATGTGGAAAATAAAGGTTATATCAGTGACAATAATGTCTTAGATGATAGCGGCGCCGTTCGACCTGTAATTTCTCTTAAATATGATGCCATCTCTAGAGGTAGTGGAACAATGACTGATCCATTTACAGTAGGTTAGGGAGGAAAATATGAAAAATAATAAAGGATTAATAATAGGAATAATAGGGTTAATTATAGTAATGATTGGTGGTACTTATGCTTATTATAGATGGAATAGTACATCTAATATTAATGTTAGTGTTAAGGTATCTGGTAATACTGTTACTTTTGTAGGTGGAAGTAATGTTACTGGTACTTTAACACCAGTAGATAGTAAAGAAGAAGGTATTAAGAAAGATATTACTGTTAAAGCAAATGAAGCAGGTAGTACTATGAGTTTATATATGGATTTAACTACTATGCCTAATGAATTAAAAGAAGAATCATTTATATATGAATTATATTATAATGATACTACTTTAGTAAAGAAAGGTAATTTTAAAGCATATAATGCAAGCAGTAATGCTAGTGGCATTACTTATGCTAGTAGTGGAGTAACTACATTAACATTATTTACTGATAGAAATGTTAATACTACTACGGATAAATATACTTTATATTTATGGTTTAATGGTAAAGACTTTACTAATCCAGATACTATGCAGAATAAGACATTATCATTTAACTTATATGCTACTGGTAAGAATGCTACATTAAATAGTTAGAGAAGGTACAAGAGTATCTTCTTTTTATTTGTAATTATCATAGTTAGGAAGCACTTCACCCTAAATATAATATCTTATAATTATTTATTACTAGACTATAAAATGGGCTAGTAATAACATGAAAATACCTTGGATTTTCATGAAATGATAAAAAAATATATAGACATTTAATTATTAATATATTATAATTAACTAAAGAGAAAGTATGTGGTATTATGAAAATAGATGTATTAACATTATTTCCTAGTATGTATGATAATTTTATAAATGAATCAATAATAAAAAGAGCAATAGATAAAAAACAAGTAGAAATAAATATACATAACATTAGAGATTATACAGTATATAAAAATAATCAAGTAGATGACTATCCATTTGGTGGAGGAGGAGGCATGGTACTAATGTGCGATCCAATCTTTAGAGCCATAGATGCTCTAAAGAAAGAAAACACATTAGTAGTAATGATGACACCATCAGGTAAAGTATATAAACAAAGTATAGCATATAATCTATCTAAACATAAACATATAATAATACTATGCGGACATTACGAAGGCTTTGACGAAAGAATAAAAACAATCGTAGATTTAGAACTATCAATCGGAGATTACATTCTAACTGGAGGAGAATTACCATCAATGGTAGTAATGGATAGTATAATAAGATTAGTAGATAATGTAATAAGTAGTGAATCATTAGAAAGCGAAAGCTTTGATAATAACTTATTAGATTATCCAAATTATACAAAACCAGTAGAATATCGAGGAATGAAAGTACCAGAAGTATTATTAAGTGGACATCACGAAAATATAAACAAATATCGTTATGAAGAACAACTAAGATTAACAAAAGAAAATAGACCAGACTTACTAGGGGGCAATCATGAATAATTATTTTATAAGTAAAGATAACAAAAGTGGAGAAATAGTATATTTAGAATACGATAAAGAAGGTTACAAAGTAACCCCTAAAAGAAAGAAAGAAGATGCTATTGAAGTAAATAAAATAGTATTTGTATCACCTAAATTAACAGAGAAACTAATAAAGAAAAAAATAGATCATAAATTAGATAAATTATTATATGAATTAAACCTAATTAATATCGATGATGAAGATAACGATTCAGGTAATAACGAAAAGATAAGAGACATGCTAAAAGAAGCAGAAAGATTTAGATTAAGTATCATAAATAATTATAAGAAGTATTTAGGTAATAGTTATATAACACTTACATTAAAGAAAATGCAAATAATAATAGATGGCTATAAAGCTAAATTATACACTATTAAAGAAAGAGAAAACGAAAAAATATTAATTAGTATGTTCAATCAAATGAAAATAGAAGAGCCAGAAAAGAAAGGCAAAGGTAGATAACATGATATTATTAGATGGTAAAGAAGTAAAATTAAAAGTACTTGAAGAATTAAAAGAGAAATTAAGTAAATTAGATAGAAGCCTAGGACTAGTAGTAATCCAAGTAGGAGATGATCCAGCAAGTAACGTCTATGTAAGACAAAAAAATAAAATGGCTGAAAATCTAGGTTATAATTTCAATCATATAAAATTAGATAGTAATATTACTGAAGAAGAATTACTTAGTATTATAAATGAATTAAATAATAATGATTTAGTAGACGGTATCTTAGTACAAATGCCTATTCCTAAAACACTTGATGCCAAAAGAATACAAAATGCTATTATGCCCAATAAAGACGTTGACGGCTTAACAGATATAAATATGGGCAAACTAGTACATAATAGAGAATCTCTTATTCCATGTACTCCAATAGGAATAATAGATTTACTTGACTATTATAATATTCCTATCGAAGGCAAGAATGTTGTCATAATAGGAAGAAGCGATTTAGTAGGTAAACCAATAGCTACTTTAATGACTAATAGAAATGCTACTGTTACACTATGTCATTCAAAAACAAATAATTTAGAATTTTATACTAAGTCTGCGGATATCTTAGTGGCTGCTATCGGAATACCTAAATATATAAAAGAGAATATGGTTAAAGAAGGAGCAGTTATTATTGATGTTGGTATAAACAGAATGGAAGATAACTCACTATGTGGTGATGTAGACTTTGATAATGTCAAAGAAAAAGTAAGTTATATCACACCGGTACCTGGTGGCGTAGGCCAAATGACCGTGGCTGAACTAGCAGTCAATACTTATAAGGCTCATATACTTAGAAAGAATAAGTAAAAAAGTTTTTCCAATTCAGTGGAAAAACTTTTAAAATATAATAAAGTGTGATATAATATTAATAGAGGTGAGAAATTATATGTTAATAAGAGAATTTTATTTAAAAAAGATAAGAGATTTTTATGATGTTAATTCTTTAATTAAAATATTATGTGGACTTAGAAGAAGTGGTAAGTCAGTTATTTTAAAACAAATAATTGATGAAATAAAAGAAAAAGGTATTGATGATGAACATATTATTTATATCAATTTTGAGTCATTAGATTATGCTGATATAACTACTGCTATTGAATTAAATAACTATATAAAAAGCAAAGTTAAAGATAAAAAGACATATTATGTATTCTTAGATGAAGTACAAAAAGTAAAAGATTTTGAAAAGGCAATTAATTCACTTAGAATTACTGAACAATTTAGTATATTTATTACTGGTTCAAACAGTAAGATGACATTTATAGAGCTATCAACTGATTTATCAGGTAGATATGTTAGTTTCAGAGTAAATCCTTTATCATTTAAAGAAGTAGTAGAATTAACTAATACTCCTAAAGAGAAATATTTAGATTTATTACTTGATATTTTTGAATGGGGTACACTACCACAGAGATTTATGTTTGACAATATTTCTTCTAGAGAAAATTATATCCTAGATGTTTATGATTCTATTCTTTTAAAAGATATTGTAGATCGTCTTAAGATAACTGATATAACCACTTTTAATAAAATATTACAATATGTATTAGAAACCGAAACGAGAGAGTTTTCCACTAGTAACGTTTTAGAGTTCTTAGAAAGAAATAATAACAAAATAGCTAATGATACTTTATATAAGTATTTAGATGCACTATGTACAACATTTATAGTAAATAGAGTTTATAGATATGATATAAATGGTAAGAATGTTTTAAAATCTTTAAATAAATTCTATGCAACAGATTTAGGAGTAAAGAAAATTAAAACCAATAGTAGAAAAACTAATTATTCTCAAGCATTTGAAAACATAATATATAATGAACTTATTAATAAAGGATATAATGTTTATGTTGGTAAAACCCCTAAGGGAGAAATAGATTTTATAGCCTCAAAAAATGAGGATGTTAAATATATTCAAGCCTGCTACGACATGTCTAATGAAGAAACAAGAAATAGAGAGTTTAATGCCTTTAATGACATAGATGATAGTTATCCTAAGTATGTTATATCAAAAGATACTGAAGATTATTCAAGAGATGGTATTAAACATATTAATATTTTTGATTTTTTAATGAATGATAATTTTTAATACTTAGAAAAAGCAAATAAAATGCTTTTTTTCTTTTACTTTTATATATAAATATGAGATAATATATATAAGGAAATATGGTGATATTATGAAAGAATATATAGTAATTACTCCTAATAACATAAAGAAGAAAGTAATAGAACTATCAAGAAAGAAATACTATAACTATAATATAAAATTTATGAGTATAAATGAATTTATAGATAAATATACTTTTAGTTATGATAATAAAATAATATATAATATAATGAATAAATATAATATAAATTTAAGTAGTACTTTAGTATATCTAAATAATTTATGTTATATAAGTAATAAACTAAATAATAGTAAAATGATCTTATTAAAAGACATAAAAAAATACTTAGATGATAATAATTTACTTATATATGATAATAGATTTAGAGAGTATGTTAAAAATAAAGAAATACATATCTATGGATATAATTATATAAATAAATATTACTTAAATATATTTAAAGATCTAAATTATATAGTACATAATATAGAATATAATAACTATGATATAGATAAAATATATGAATTTAATTATATAGATGATGAAGTAATCTTTGTAATAGATAAAATATATGAATTATTAAGAAATAATATAAGTATAGATAAAATAAAACTAATAATATCAAATGAATATCGAGAAGTAATATATAGATTATTTAAAATATATAATATTCCAATTAATATAAAGAAGAGAAGTATATATTCTATCAAAGTAGTAAAAGATATACTAAATAACTTAGATGATCTAGATAATAGTATTAATAATATAAATGATGATAATATTAAAGAAAAAGTAATTAAAGTATTAAATAATTATAGTTTTATAAATGATAAAAAAGAAGTATTAGATTTAATCATTAATGATTTAAAAAATACTTATTTAGATGAAGATAATAATGGTATTAAAGTATCTAATTTAAATGATATCTATAATGATGATGATTATGTATTTTTACTTGGATTTAATAAAGAAAACATACCAGTATTATATAAAGATAATGAATACTTTAGTGATAAAGAAAAAGAAGTACTAGGATTAGATACCAGTAATGAATTAAATATAAATAAAAAGATCGAAGTAATAAGAAAGATACATAATATTAAGAATCTTATAATTAGTTATAAATTAACTGATAGTAATAATACTTATACAAGAAGCGATTTATTAAATGATATAGAAATAGTAAAAGATTATAAACATCAGTATATAAATTCTAATATGATGAATAAGATTTTCTTAACTACTTATTTAGATAACTTAGTAAAATATAATATCAAAGATAAAGATTTAGATTTATTATCTAGTAATTATAGTATTCCATATATGAATTATGATAATACCTATAGTGATATATCTAAAGAAAAATTATATAAATATTTAGATAATAAATTAACACTATCATATACAGCATTAGAAAACTTTTATAAATGTAAATTCAAATATTACATAAGTAATATCTTAAAAATAAATATCATAAAAGATGATTTTGCTATCTTAATCGGAGATATCTGTCATTATGTACTTAGATGTATGGATGATCAAGATTTTGATTATGATACTTGTTTTAATAACTATGTTAAGACTAAGAGAGAATTTAGTAAAAGAGAATTATTCTTTTTAGATAATATAAAAGAAGAATTAAAGTTTGTTACTTCTACTATTAAGAAACAATCAACATATAGTACATTTAATAAAAGTATGAAAGAAAAGCCTGTCTATGTAAATAAAGATAAAAATATTAAAGTAACATTTATGGGAGTAATAGATAAAGTATTATATAAAGAAGAAGATAATATAACATATCTAGTAGTAGTAGATTATAAAACAGGTAGTACTAATATTAATTTAAAGAATATGGAATATGGCTTAGGATTACAACTTCCTATATATCTATATTTATCAAACAAAATGGAATTAAAAAATATAAAAGTAGTAGGTTTCTACTTACAAAAATTATTTACTAGTACTTTAGATAATAGTAAAGACTATGAAACCGCTAGAGAAAATAATCTTAGATTAGAAGGATATTCTACCGATAATGAGAATATTTTATCTAAGTTTGATACAACATATAACGATTCTAAATTAATTAAAGGAATGAAAACAACTAGTAAAGGATTTAGTACATATAGTAAAGTATTAAATGATGAAGAAATAGATAATATGATTAATAATACCGATAAATTAATTAATGAGGGAATAGACAAAATACTAGAAGGAGACTTTACCATTAATCCTAAAATAATAGATGGTACTAATGTTAGCTGTAGTTTTTGTGAGTATAAAGATATCTGCTACTTAAGAGAGAAAGATATTACATATATAAATAGAGAGGAAGATAAAGATGGAGAGTAAATTTAATCCAGATAATACTTATGTAGGAAGAGCCTATAAAAGAGAAAATGGTAATGATATACTTATTGATGAAAACTTAGAAATATTATATTTTGAAGATGAAGATAAATGGATAACATGGGATAACTATTTGATGTATTGCGTTAACCCACTAATGGAGGAAGAAAAGTATACCAAAGAAGGCTTAAAAGAAGCTAGAGCAATGCTAGAAAAATCACTTATGCCATATCACAATATTAAAGAAGGGGATACTTATATAGAAGCATCTTCAATCAGAGTTCTTAGAACTAGAGTTAGTGATCCAGACAAGTTTTTTGACGAATTATATGGACCATCATGGAGAAAGATGAGGTAGAATATGGCTTGGACAAAAGAACAAGAAACCGCTATCTATAAAGATGGCACTAATATAATTGTTTCTGCCGGAGCAGGCTCTGGTAAGACCGCAGTACTAACAGAGAGAGTATTAGAAAAAGTAAAAAATGGTATCTCAGTAGATAACCTTCTAATACTAACCTTTACAAAGATGGCCGCTAAAGAGATGCGCGAGAGAATAGGAGACAAACTAAAGAAAGCTGGTTTAACTAGTGAATTATCCAAACTAGATACCGCCGATATTACAACCTTTGATGCCTATGCTTTATCTTTAGTAAAAAAATATCATTATTATCTAAATGTAAGTAAAGATATAAGTATAATTGATGCCTCAGTAATAACATTATATAAAAGAAAAGTATTAAAAGATATCTTTAATGAATTATATAATCAAGAAGACTCTAAGTTCTTATCATTAATAAAAGAATATAGTTTAAAAGATGATAAAGAAATATTTGATTTTATTCTAAATATAAATAATAAATTAGATTTAAAAACAAATAAAAGAGAATACTTAGATAATTATATTAATATAAAATATAATAATGATAATATAGATAAAGACATTGAAGAATATATTAAAGTAATATTAAATCTTACTAGTAATATAAGAGATTATATAGAATACATAGATGACTCTGATTACTTAGATAAATTATATCCCATAATTAATCCCCTATTAGAAAGTTCTAGTTATGATGAAATAAAAAATAATATTAATATAAAATTACCAATAGCAAGAGGATTATCCGATATAAGTAAAGAATATAAAGAAAAAATATCTAATAGTATTAAAGAAATAAAAAAATTAATAATATATGATAATTATGATAGCATAAAGATAGGTATATTAAAAACTAAAGAATATACCGAAGAAATTATTAATATCATAAAAGAATTAGATAAAAGAGTACAAGAATATAAATGGAAATATAATTACTTTGAATATTCAGATATATCATCACTAGCTATAAAACTAGTAAAAGAAAATACTCTAGTAAGAGAAGAAATAAAGAATAATTTAAATGAAATATTAATAGATGAATATCAAGATACAAATGATGTTCAAGAAGAATTTATATCTTATATATCAAGTAATAATGTCTATATGGTAGGAGATATTAAACAGTCTATTTATAGGTTTAGAAATGCTAATCCATATATATTTAAGAATAAATATGATACTTATAGTAGTAATAATGGTGGTATCAAAATTGACTTAAATAAGAATTTTAGAAGTAGAGAAGAAGTAATAAATAATATAAATTTAATGTTTAATCGTATAATGGATGATGATATAGGAGGAGCCTCTTATAAAGAAAGTCATCAAATGGTATATGGTAATCTAATGTATAAAGGGGAAGGAGATAATAAAGAAAATAATAACTTTGAAGTATATAGTTACTTAAATGATACATCATTTAAAAAAGAAGAAGTAGAAGCCTTTATTATAGCGGGTGATATTAAAAAGAAAGTAGAAGAAGGCTACTTAGCCTTTGGTAAAGATACCAATGGTATTAGAAAAATAAAATATAGTGATTTCGCTATATTACTTGACAGTAGTAAATACTTTGAATTATATAAAAAGATACTTGAATATAATGGAGTACCTACCATTATAAATAAGTCCATAAATTTAACAGATGGCGAAGTAATTACCATAATTAAAAATATCATAAGTTTTATAATAAAACTAAAGAGTAATATTATAGATAATGAATTTAAAAAATTATTTATATCTCTTGGTAGAAGTTTCTTATTTAATATCGATGATGATACATTATTTGATTACTTTTTAAATAATAATTATAAAGATAGTGATATTTATAAAATAAGTTATGAAATAACTAAGAAATTAGATACTATTAGTTTAGATGAGATAATAGATATAATAACTTATAGTTATGACTTTAACAATAAGCTGTTCTTACTAGGAGATTATTCTTCTAATGTACTTAGAATAGAAAAATTAAAAGAAATAACTAGTAATTTAACTAATTTAGATTATGATATATATAGTTATCAAGAATATCTAGAAGATATCATTAATAATAATTTAAAGATAGAATTTACTCTTAATGATAATAGTGATGACACAGTAAAGATAATGACTATTCATGCTTCTAAAGGATTAGAATTTAATATCTGCTACTACGGGGGATTATATAGTAAATTTAATATAAGAGAAGCTATAAGTAAATTTAGTTATGATGATAAATATGGAATAATAATTCCATATAAAGATAATTTCTTATATAATACAATTTATCATACTCTAAGTTATAGAAACTATGTAAAAGAGAATATTAGTGAAAGAATAAGATTATTCTATGTAGCATTAACTAGAGCCAAAGAAAAAATGATCTTCTTATTACCAGAAAATAATAAAGAAGAAACATATATAAATGATCTAGTAGACAATAGCATTAGAGAAAAGTATAATAGCTTTGCTAGTATTATGTATTCTTTAGAATATATAACTAAGAAGTATTATACTAATATAGATATAAAAAATATAAATTTATCTAAAAATTATAATATGGTAAAGAATGGTAATTATAAAGCATTACTTAATAAAGTAGAGGATATTTTAGAAGTAAATAATATAAATATAAATACTTTAAAAGAAGAAGAAAAAACTTTTTCTAAAAAGAATATTCATCTTATCACTAAAGAAGAAGAATCTAAATTAGATTATGGTAAGAAAATACATGAATTATTTGAATTAACTGATTTTAATAATACTAGTAATTTAACTGGTAAAGATAAAGAAATAATTACTAATTTCTTAGATAAAGTAGATATAGGAACTGCTAATGTATATAAAGAATATGAATTTATATATGAAGATAATAATATTACTTATCATGGCATTATAGATTTAATGTTAGAATATGATAATAATATTAAGATAATTGATTATAAGTTAAAGAATATCAATGATAATGCTTATTTAAAACAATTAAATGGATATAAGAATTATATTGAAAATACATTTAATAAAGATACTTCTATATATTTATATTCTATCTTAGATAATACTTTAGAAAAAGTATAATATATTTATTTTAGCCATTTCAACCTTAAGTAAACTTAAGTTTTCCATGGTATGATAGAGCCTATATAATAGTCTCTATCATAAACAATTGTATGTATATATAAATTAAAATAA
>CAKPIH010000038.1 GCA_934162325.1 uncultured Bacilli bacterium | reverse complement strand
TATTTTTTCATCATAACTTAATTTAGACATATAAAAACCTCGTTTCTATTTTGTCCAAGAAACGGGGTTCATATCATATTTCATATAGACTCTTTTTTTGTTCACTTTCAACCTTAAGTAAACTTAAGTTTTTCAGTGCTTTCTTTAGCCTAAAGTCTAAAAACAAGATATCAACCATATCTATTATATATTAGTTATTACTATATACTTATATTATGATAAAAGAACTAGATGATTCTAGTTCTTTTAACTTGCTAGACTATAAGTCCATAATCCTTTTATTTGAGGAGCTATTACATCATATTCCCATAACTTAGCACTTCTTTCCTTGCTATTAGGGTCGTTTACGATTATTTTATCATCTTTGATTCCTGTTAATACTATAAAGTGCCCTACTGTTGTAAAGTCTCCTGGTCGCATACTTGCTATTAGGGGATGACCATTATTTAATTCATTATATAAATTTTGTTTGGATAAAACTATCTTTTTACCAATTATACCAAATGGTTCTATACCAATTGACATTAAATCCCATTTAGTCCCCCACTCTTCGGTATAATAACCTTTTTCATATGAGTATTTAGCTATATCATAAGGAGTTGTATCATTCTTACCTGTTAGGCCCGCCACTACCATAGCAAGAGAGGTTGGACCACAACCATTTATTGCTATAACATTATCACCATAAATACCATAACCCCATTTCTTATCATATTGTAATAGTAATGGATATTCTCCTTTGGTTACTTTACCAATATTATCAATATAAATATGACCCTTTTTATCTTCAAAGTCATACATATAACTTATCATATCTTTATTACGAGATAGCATTTCTAATAATTTTTCAGGGTATATGTCTTTATTTGCTAATACTTCTTTATAACGATAATCTGTTTTTGCTATACTTTCTAATATTCCATAAATATCATTTGGATCTACTTCTGAATCGTCTACACTAGTATTATTATCTTGAGTATTACTATCTTTAACCATATTATCATTATTTATCTTGGTATCTAATTTAATATCTGGAGTTTTATTATCATTTGTTTTATTTATATCAATACCGTAGATTACTCCTACTACTACAAAACATGGTATTAATACCATTAGTATTTTAGTAAATGGTTTTAGTTTTCTTTTTCTTCTTCTCTTATTTGCCATACTACACCTCTTTTACATCTTCTATAATTATACTATGAATACTTTTAAATGTAAATTGAAATAGAGAGGATTTTAAATATTTCTCTCTATTATTTTTTTATTATTTATAAGTCTTTTATTTGTTTTATCCATACTAATTGCTATATTTATATTCTTTAAAGATGCTTTATATTTACCTATGTTATAAAAGGCTATACTTCTAATATCATAGATAGTATTATCCCAACTAAATATTTCATTTATATAGGTCATATCTTTATTTTTAATACTTAGTGCTTTGTTAGTATAATATATTACTTTATTATTTTTATTTAGTTTATGATATAAAAGGGCTAATTCTACATAAGGATCTCTTAAATAAGGGGCTTCTTTTATTGCTTTTTTATACCATAGTATAGCTTCATCATATCTTTCTAAATAATTATAACATCTACCAATAAAACGCATAGAAGCAGCTCGTTCATCTTTCCAGGTTGCTGTTTTTAAATTTAGATGTTTTATTAATATATCAATGGCTTCATTGTATTTTTGATGGTACATATATTCTCTACCTAGATAATGCATATTTCTATCATCATTAGGAGATTCTTTAACTGACATTTCTAGTAATGGTAAATAATTACTTCTACTTTTATTTAAATCAGGATAGTGATTTAATATTATGTCTTTTATTATTATTTTATGTTCTATTATCAATGGTGTTAATACTTCATGGACTGGATGAGTCCATTTATAACCATTACGTTTATGTATTTTATCAGTATAAAAAGTTACTAATGGTCTATTATTATTATCTAATTTCCAATTATATGTATAGTATACTCTTGTTGTATCTTCTTTCCAATTTTGTTCAAGTATTTTTCTCCATCCAGGTAATAATATTTCATCTAAATCTATACATATACATATATCGGTATCTTTATCTACCATATCTAATGATTTATTTCTTGCTACATCAAAACGCCATGGTGATATTATTTCTTTTTTTATTGTTACTTTTTCTTTATTTTTTAATAGATTAAATGTATTATCTGTACTACCTGTATCTAATATAAATATTTTGTCGGCTTCTTTGACACTATTATACCAAGTATTTATATATTTTTCTTCATTCTTACATATAGCATATATACATATTTTATATTTATTCATTATAAATCAGGTCTTCCTAAATAATCAATAGTTAAAACCACTAATGGATTAGCAAAATATGATTTTGTTTTTATATTAGCTTGTAATGGTGAATCTAAATATATTGGATAATTACCTATATTAGCTAGTTCATATGTAACTGCTGTATCTACTACTGAGATTATACCAGTTGAGGTAACTAATCCTGCTTCACCATTATAGATAAATGAACTCATTCCTACATAAATATGATCAGTACCGGTTTCTCTAAAACCTATAGCCACTATATCTTTAGTAGGATCAAAATCAGTAGTATGTACTTCTGGATAGGCGTTTACAATAAATGTTATTTTATAATAACCTGGGATATTAAATTTTATTAGATTATTAGTACTATCTAATAAAATGATATTGCTTACATCTAATTCTAGTCTTTCTAGTGGAATATTATTATTTGGATTTACTTCTATTCCATTGGGATGTGTCCCATCATTAAAAGTTACTAAATATGCTGATTTTATTGTTCCTTCTTTTCCGGGTTGTCCTTTTGGTATAACAAAATCTAATATATGTGTATTTTCTATTTTGTTATCAAATACCATAGCAGGACTTCCATATTCTCCAGTAGTGGTATTTCCTATTTTGATAGTATCTGCTACTCCATCTTTACCATCTCTTCCACGTGGTCCTGTTGGTCCAATGATTATTGGAATACAATTCTTATTTTTTAAGCATTCCATATCTTTATTTATTTTATTATAAGGATTTTTCATATATATTCCTCCCTATAATAATTTATGTTATTATTTGATATATGGAAGTATTATTGTTTAGTTTTGCTTATTATTAATAAAATATTAATCTACTGATAACTGATATGGTTTTGAATTTGAACCATCGCCTGATTTAATACCTAGTTCAGGGTTTAAATAAAGAACTGGAGTAACAAAAATATTTACTAATGGACGATAGTACCACATCGTACCATCAAGTTTGATCCCCCAAACCATATTTGAATTTTGTGATATAGGAGTTAGCAAAAAGCAGTCACCACCATTTTTTACATCAAGAGGAAATAAAGTATCTATCATCCAATTATTTGATGTACACGAACTATCATTATATTCATCTAAAGTTTTTTTACATTTACTTAAGTCTGTGGCATAACCATAGTCACTTGGATATGCAAGCCCAATCTTTCCAGTCCATTCTGTCGGCCTTCCGGTAAATACTGTCTTTCCTCTTTCATCATTATACATATCTTCCGAATAAAAGTTACCTACTATACCTTGGTAGACTACCTTACTACCCCCTAAACTATAATTGATATTTGATATTAAGTTTCTTGTTGTGTCATTCTTGATTCCTGTACTTGTGAAATCACATGTTTTTGTTGCGTTATTCTGCCCCGAATAACAGTTACCACTTTTTGAATTATAATATAGACTACCACCAACGGTTTCGGATTCGTAGCCTGGATTTAATAGTTTCATTAGTCTAGCGTCAGTCCAATCATTTTTACCAGCGTTTGTTTCTGCTCCAGTAGATGTATCTTTGTTATCCCATGAATAATATCCTATTGGTTTTTCCCTCATTATCTTTACTTTTCCATCAAATACTCCAATTATACGCCATAATTCACATGTAGGTAAATTAAAATATTCAGAGCAATTAAAATAAATATAATTATTTGGTTCTTTTCCATAATATCTAATATTACCTGCAATATCTTTCATTAAATTATTATTAGTATCATAATCATATTCATAGTCTGCAACTTCATCAAGATATTTTGTAAAAGATACAGTGGCATTCTTATTAAATAAATTAGTTATATGTGTACTTAGTGGAGTTGATGGCATTTTACCTTGTTCCGCTTCAGCGCTAATATTACCATTAAATGTTGCTGAAGTTATACTATTACCCGCATAATAATTATTTACATAAATTACTACTAAATATTTATATATTTCCGTATTAGATAATTGTTTAGTTAGTAATGTTATTTTACCTGTATTTGTAATTGAGCCTTCTTCAACCATTTCAAAGGATTGATTACTTAAATTTTGAATATTAATGTTAGTGTCAGATAAAGTACTTGTATTATATAATACTGCATACCTTAATGCTTCATAGCTATCTCCACCCAATTTAAACGTTTCAGACAAATCTGTTACATTTAAATATAATGATCCATATCCTTCTATTGTACATGTAGATTTAATACCAAGATTCACATATGATAATCCCATTCCTTCTTTAATAGTAAATTTATTATTACTATATGAATATATATCATTCCAATTCGTTAATTTTAAATTACCACTTATATCATTACCTTTAGTATAATCTATAGTAAAACAATTACTTGTTAATCCTATATTTATTTTGCTACTTGTCCATGTAAGTATAGCATATGTTATTCCTGATATAATTAGTATCAAGGCTAGTACTCCTAGTACTATTAATTTCTTATTCTTTTCCATTTTTTCCTTCCTTTCACGATAAAAAGACTATGAAAAATCACTAATATTTCTATTAGTTATTTCATAGTCTTTATCTATATTATTATTTATTATACTTAGGTTAGATTTGACCCCCCCCCCCAATTAACTTCTGGTTAACTTTTACAAATAATACTTTTTCCATAAGGGGGGCCTCCTTTCTGATTTGCGAATTATTTGGGATCTTTTCGTAAATCTTGTTTCTCTTACTTATGTATAAATCATATCATAAATGTTTAATTTGTGCAATACTTTTTCTATATTATTTTGTTTTTGCTACATACTTTTATGAATTCTAAAAATATATTATTATATTGAGGTAATACTTCAGGATGAAATTGTACTCCTAGTACAAAACGATCATTGCCATTATATTCAATAGCTTCGATTAAATTATCTTCAGAATAAGCTACTACTTTAAAGTTACTTCCTACTTCGGTTATGGTATTATGATGAAGACTATTTACTATTATTTCTTTACGATCTAATATTTTATATAGAAGACTATCTTCATTAACATAATCTTTATGAGCTAAAGTAGTTAAATTTTTTCTTATTACTTCAATAGGCCAATGATCTACTCCGGTATCTATTGGTTTTATTATTCTTTTTCTTTCTTTATTTTCTATATTAACTGAATACATGGCTAGTGTTTGCATACCCATACATATTCCTAATATAGGTTTCTTTCTTTGATAGAAGTAATCTATTACTTTGAAATTTACTTCTTTGATATAGCTTCCTCCGGGTAATAATAAACCATCACACATATCTAGTGTTTCTTCTATTAATTTGTCATCTACTAATGGTATTAGTAGTGGCACGGCATTATTTTCTACTATTTTCTTGATATAATTATTACTATATTTATATACATCATAAAAGGCATCATTGGTCTTCATATATTCACTAGTACCAAGTATACCAATAATTACTTTCTTCATATTATCACCTAATTAATTATATTAATTAACATGGTTATTATTTCTTCTATAACGATATTTTTATTTTCTTCTCTAGTTATTTTATCTACTTTTATTTCTTTATGATAATATTTATTATTATCTTTATCATAGATACTTACAAATACTAGATTATCTTCGCCATAAGGATTATTTATATCTGGTCTACTAAGTTTTCCAGTTATTCCTACTCCATAATTGGAATTGGTATAATTACTAATTACCTTGCTCATTTCATCTGCTGTTTCTACTGAATATACGGTATATTTATCAATTATTTTACTATCTACCCCTAGTTTTATTTTATATTCATTAGAATATGTTACAGCACTAAATTTAAGTACTTCACTTGCTCCTGGTATATTAGTAATAGCATTTACTAGAGCTCCTCCGGTACATGATTCCATAGTACTAATGGTTTTATTATTTTTTATAAGTAATTCTACTACTTTATTCATTATTTCCTCTTTTGAAATATAAGCTTCTTTCCATCTCATACTCTAATGTTGTATGATTACCATGTCCTGGACATATTATCATATCTTTAGGATATTTCTTTATTTTTTCGATACTACGCATCATTTCTTTATAGTCGCCATCATCTAAATCACATCTACCAATACCTAAACAGAAGACAAAGTCACCATCAAATAAAATATTATCTTCTTTGAAATAATAACTTACTGAATCTTTAGTATGACCAGGAGTATATATTACTTCAAAATTAAATGGTCCTATAGTATGTTCTCCTTCTTCTAGATTATCATATTTATATACTAGACTTGGGTCAAATTCTTCTAAAGCTCCAACATGATCAAAATGATTATGAGTTATTAAGACTCCTGCTACTTTTTTATGGCCTATTACTTTCTTTATTCTTTCATATTCATCACCGGGATCTACTACTATGACTTGTTTATCTTTTTCTAAGACATAACAATTTTCTTCTAATAATCCTACTACTACTTTTGTTATTTTCATTTTTTCCTCCTACTTTATTCCTGCTCTTTTACTTAATGCATCTTTAGCGGCTTCTTGTTCTGATGCTTTCTTACTACCAGCAGTTCCTCTTCCCATAATGATTCCATCTACTTTAACTATGGAAGTAAATTTTTTATTATGAGCAGGGCCTTCTTCATCTACTACTTCATAGATAATTGATTTTTTTACTGTTTGTGCTAATTCTTGTAATGTACTTTTATAATCATGTAAGAAATCTACTTCTTTTTCAATATATTTTAAAATTATATTTAATACAAAACTTCTAGTAAATTCAAACCCTTGATCTAGATAAAGAGCTGCTACAAAGGCTTCAAAGACATCTGCTAAAATGGTTTGATTTATTTCTTCACCTGTTCCTACTCTTATATCTAAGTCTAATCCTATTTCTTTTGCATATGTAGCACAAGCCTCTTCACATACATAAGAAGCTCTCATTCTAGTCATTGTTCCTTCTTCTAAATGTCTTTCTTTATATAAATATTCACTTATGATTATTTCTAATACGGCATCTCCTAGAAACTCTAATCTTTCATAATCTGGATAACTTGGATTCTCATTAGTAAATGATGAATGAGTTACTGCTTCCATATATAGGTTCATATTCGTGGGATTTATATCTAATTTATTAAATACTTTCATATATACCTCCTAATTCTTACTAGCATCAAAATAATTTATTTTGATTCCTTTACTAGTAAACTTATCTTCATATTCTGTAGTAATGATATTATCTTTATAACTATGTAAATCATTACTTATATCATTTATATTATATCCATATTCTTTTAATGATTCTACTGAATAATTGAATAAATCTATATTATCAGTCTTCATTATAATATGTTTCTTATCTTTAAATATACTATCATATCTAGCTAGAAATCTAGGACTAGTAAGTCTTCTCTTAGTATGTCTTTCTTTTGGCCATGGATCGGAAAAGTTTAAGTATATTAAATCTATTTCTTTATCAAATACTTCTTCAATTAAACGTGCATCCATACGAATTAAATATAAGTTATTTAATTCTAATTCGTTTGTTTTTTCTACTGCTCTTAAGATAACTGAATCATACATTTCTATTCCTATATAGTTTATATTAGGATTAGCTATGGCATTCTTTATGATAAAATTTCCTTTACCCATACCTATTTCTATATAGATAGGATTATTATTATTAAATAATTTATTCCACTTTCCTCGATAATCTTTTGGATTACTTATAAAGTATTTTCCTTCAAGTATTTTTTCACTTGCTCCTTTAATGTTTTTTAATCTCATAATTTCACCTACTTAGTATTATATCACTATTTTTATGTTTTGCATATAATAAAGTAGAAAGAAAGGAATAAATTATGACAGAAAGAGATATGATGTATGGAGGTTATTATCAAAATTTTCCTGGTAATATGGCTTATGCCAACTACGGCTATCAAATGCCACCTGGGGCTATGTTAAATAATGGTATGTTACCGCAAATGAATACGAATCAAAATAATCCTATATTTGAAATTAATAATAGAATATCTAATCTAGAAAATAGAGTTAAATTATTAGAACAAAAGATAGGTAATTCTTCAAATATATATCAAGATGATAATTCTTTATACATGATATAAAAGAAAGTATACATTATGTATGCTCTCTTTTGATTTATGCTTTTGTATAAATAATTGAACAAACGACAGAATTAATAATATCTATATTATATGAAGAAGTATGAACTGTGACTATCCTTTCTGTGTTTACGGTAACATTATAATAACCACTTGTATCTTTAGTTATGTCTCCACTTAGAGCAAAGGTTTGATATAATCCTAATATAACTATGGCACTTATTATAATAGTTCCTACTATTATTAGATGCTTTTTCTTCATATTTGTTCGGCTCTCTTTCTATTCTTCTGATATTATTTTTATTCCTTCTGGTAAGGTATCAGTACTATTTTCTAATATTGAATATAATGTAACAGTAGTGGCATCTATACTGGTATTTTCTATTTTTAATTTGATATATTTCATACTTTCTTTTTTGATATTTCCTTCTAGTGGATCAGAGTCTTTAGAATCGTATGTTATTTTAACATTGTTACCAATATATCCTATTTTATAATTTGTATCTTTTTTACTTTTATTATTTATTTTAAAGAAGATAGTTTTAGTTTGTTTTGAAGGAATGGTAACTGATGAATCACCATTTACATTTATATTATAAATACCATCGGTTTTAATAGTTTTTTCGTTATTATTACTACATAAGATAACTATTAATATAACTACTAATAAGATACTTAATACTATTATTATTTTCTTTTTCATATGTCACCTACTATTTTCTTATTAATATTTAATTCTGAAATAATCATATCACATATTAACTTTCATGTAAATATTTTTAGAAATAAAAAGAAAAAAATTATATAAGAAAATACAACTCTTATATTTAAAAGAGAAAGTTATATTTTTATTTAACTTTCTCTTTGCTTTCTTGTATTTTTTTTAATGTTTTAATTAACTTTATATTAGTAATATCTCTTTCTATACCTATACTATTTGGGGTTATTTCTTTTTCAATAGATGGTATTGCTTCTTCAATTTCTTTAATAATTTTATCACGAATACTTAATAGTAGTAATAAATCTTTTAATGTTATTTCATTTTTACTCTTTGTTTTATTAATATTAATGGTTCTTATTTCAACAGTGTCAATTAAATCGTTTATGTCTATATCCTCTATCATTAAATTATTATATTCTATCCTTCTAACTTGGTATAGTAATTTAAAGAAATCTAAATTTGATATTTCTTTTGAATTATATTTTTCTATCAATTTAGGATGGTTTTTAAGTATAATATATTCTTTATCATTAAATTCATCATTGGTATTAATATTTATAAAATTACATAAATTTTCTAAGCCTTTTAGTATTTCTATACTTTTAATAAATTCTTCTTTACTAGATTTAGCATCATATAATGATTTTATTACTTTATCAATGTCTTCTTCTAATAACTGTGATATGTTATCATAGGCTGTTTTTTTAGCTCGCTGTAAAGGCATCATAAAATAGGCATATTTGGATATGTAAAACTTTTCTTCTTCGTTCTTTCGGCAATCCCAAGTTGGATCAAAGGCATATACTCCATCAATTTTATATTTGGAATCATTTATATAGACTATACTTCTTTGATGCATGGCTTCATATGATATTATAGGCATAGTTTTAATATTTAATGAATTTAAAATAGCATTAAATAAATTACTATATCCTGAACATACTATTGTATTACTATTTATTACTTTATCTAGATCTCTATTATTTGAATAATTTGTTTTATCTTTATTATAAATACGATATTTTACTATATCATATACATACATTATTTTTTCTAAATCAGATAAATTGTATTTACTTATTGAATCCGCTACTTGACTTACTAGTAAAGATAATTTATATAGTTCTTCTATTTTAATAGGAGTATTCTCTTCTTGATAGTCTACTGTTATATTTAGATTTTTTAAATCTATATCTTTTAATATTTCACTATATTCTTTTAAGGACATATCTCGACATTTTATAGTAGTTTTTACATTATAATTCTTTGCTAGATAAACTGTATCTAAAAAGCTTTCTTTATTACATTCTATATATACTTCTTTAATAGTATTATTTAGGGCTTGATAACTTTTTTTATAATGTCTTACTAGACTCATTATTATTGAAAATAATAATATTTCTTCTTCTTCTAATTTTCTTTTTAATTCTTCTATAGTTAGGTTATCAAAAATACTACTTTTAATATCTTCTTCTAATTTGCTTATAATGTTAAATGATTTTGTTAGTTTGTTTTCATCATACATAAATTCTATTATTTCTCTTTTTGTTTTATTTTTTAATATTTTTATTTCTTTTACATTTACTAATATGATGTCATCTATACTTCTTATTTCGTTTTCATTTGTTTCTATTATACTTAGATTCATGTTTTACCACCTTATTTTTTGCATAAACTATATAATACTTTTACTTCTTTAATACTTAAATTACGATATTCTCCGGGCATTAAACCTTTTAAATCTAGAAAAGCTATTTTTTCTCTTCTTAATTTAATTACTTTATAGCCTAAACTTTCAAACATTTTTTTTATTTGATGATTCTTTCCTTCATGGATTGTTAATACTACTGTTGATGTTTCTTTCTTTTTATCAACACTCTTTAATCTAACACTTGCTTTTTTTGTTTTTACTCCATCTATAATGATACCATTTCTTAATTTTTGAATATCAGGTATTTGAACTATTCCTTTTACTTTAGCTATGTAAGTTTTATCTACTTGTGAATCTGGTCTCATTAATAAGTTTGCTAAGTTACCATCATTAGTTAATATTAAGGCTCCGGTTGTATCATAGTCTAATCTTCCTACGGGATATATTCTTGTATTTGTTTCAATTAAATCTATAACTGTATTTCTTCCTTTTTCATCGTTAGTAGTGGTTACTACTCCTTTTGGTTTATTTAATAAATAATATTCATAGGCTTTGCTATTATCTAAAATATTTCCCTCTACTGTTATGATATCTCCAGGTTTAACTGTTGTTCCTAATTTTGTTATTACTTCTCCATTTACTTCTACTAATCCTTTTTGTATTAGTTCTTCGGCTTTTCTTCTTGAACAATAACCTGATGTTGCTATTCTTTTCTGTAATCTTTCCATTTTATATACTTCCCCTTTCAAAGTACATCTATTATACTATAACTTTGATTTTTTTTCATCTATTTTTGTATTTTTTTTATTTTTTTTCATAAAATATATTGAAAAGGGTTATATTTTTTGATATAATTAGTATGTTCTTTGGACGTATAGCCAAGTGGTAAGGCACGGGACTGCAACTCCCTGAGCGTTGGTTCAAATCCGACTACGTCCTCCATTTATGATGTTTTAGAGTTCTATTGAACTGAACCCCAAAAGTTGGACAGTTTATAAATAATTTCTAATTAGAGGATTGTAATCTGTAATTTACAGGGGA
>CAKPIH010000037.1 GCA_934162325.1 uncultured Bacilli bacterium | reverse complement strand
ATAAAAAATAAATTAGATATTGATAAAGAAATAGTAAGTGAAAAAATACTTCAAAGACTAATACTTGAAGATATACCATCATTTTTAGAAGAATTAGGTACTGGTTATTCATTTATAAAAAATGAATATAAAATAAAACTAGGAGAGAGATATAACTATATAGATCTTTTACTATTTAATATCGAATACAACTGTTATGTAGTAGTAGAACTAAAAGTAATAGAACTAAAAAAAGAACATATAGGCCAAATACAAATATATATGAATTATATAGATAATAGTTTAAGAAAATTAACTCAAGATAAAACCATAGGCCTAATAATATGTAAAAAAGATAACAAGTATGTAATAGAATACTCTAGTGACAAAAGAATATTATCAAGAGAATATGAATTAATAAACACTAATTGATTATAACTATTATATATTATCTAGGTATGCTTGTTAATTAAAAAAGTCAGCCATTAGCTGACAAATTAAGTTAAACTTATTATTAATCTATAATTAAATCTTTTTTTCATCTATTCTAGAAAAATTTGTAATATGTTCCTTCGTATAAGTAACTAGGTCTTCTGATGTAATTCTAGCCTTCTTATCATAATCATTAATATTTTTAGCAAATTTATCAATAGTCGAAGATTTTACATCTACCTTATTATTTTCAATCTGATTCAAATAAGATAATGTAGTTCCCAAAACCTCAGCAAATTTTTCTTGAGACAAATTATATTTTTTTCGATAATATTTTAAATTAATAGCTAAAATTTCACATAATTTCATAATGTACCTCCTACAACTTTATTTTATACTTTAGCGAAAGTAAAGTCTTTACTATTAGAACGAAAGAAGAAATATTAAAAAACAAAATGAAAATATTGACAAAAATTGTAAAAAAATGTATATTAAAATAAAGGAGTAGGGAAATGAAAAAATTAAAAATAAAAAGAAATATTAGATTAGGCCTAATTGTAATACTTCCTATTATAGTAATAGGACTAGTATTATACAAAACAAATATTTATGATAAGGACATAGATAGAGTTTTAAAAACAGATGCTTATAATTATCTAAATAGTAATGCTTTAAATTATATTAAAAAAGTATATGAAGAAACAGGAGAAATTATTTTAACTGAAAAAAATAAGAAAGAGAATACACCATACTTGAATCCTCAATATGTAACTTATTTGCAACTATCAAACAAGCAAAAAGAAAGTGTATCGATAATACCAACACCATATAGTGTAGATTATGTATTTCTTGGTGAGAATTCTGGTAAGGAATTTCCTAAATCTTACAATTTGGAAAATGTAGATGGAAAAAATTATACTAGCCCGATGTATAATCAGGGTAGCTTAGGGACTTGTTGGGCTTTTGCAACAATTGAGAATGCTGAAAGTCATTTAATGATTAAAAATAATGAACCACAAAATGAGAATTCAACACGATTTTCTGTTAGACAGTTGGATTATGCAGCAAGTACAAATGGAATAAAAGGTTATAAAAATCCATATGGGGCTGCAGGGCTTGGACTAGGGGGTAATTTTATATATGCAACTACATTAATGGCTAATGGATTATCTTTAGTTAATAATAGTTATATGCCATATGTAGAAACATTAAATGAAAAACCATTACATGAAATACACAATTATAGTAATTCTTTATATGAAGTAAATGGCACTGTTAACTTGCCTAGTTTTGGACGAGTAGGATGGAATATTGCAAGAGAATGTAGCAGTTCTTCTGACGACGTTAATACTTGTTATGCTGAAAAAATTGAAGAAGCGCGTCAAGAATATATAAACATAATTAAAGAGGGTATTACAAATTATGGTGGTATATATGTTGGAACAAATGATCCAACTGGAAAATGTGGAGCACTTAATACTGATGGATATTATATATTAGATCCTACTCAAACTTGTTTTCCTGCTGGAAGTACTGATAGTGTTGAAACTGGACACGCCATGCAAATAATAGGATGGAATGATGATTATGAATACTCATATTGTAAAAATAGTACATATTCCAGTACCATTAATGGAGTATGTGAGTCTGGAATATTAACTCAGGGAACTGGTGCATGGCTAGTTAAAAACTCTTGGGGTGAAGATAATGCTGCATCATACATCTATTTAACTTATGATGCAATACAAAGTAATTTTGTTGATTTTGCATATATTACATCATTAACAGAAATGAAAGATAAAAATTGGGATAATGTTTATAATAATGGTTTAATTAGTAATAAGATTAGTAAAAAATTGACTCAAACATTTGAAAAAAAACATGTTAATCAGGAAAAAATACAAAAAATTAAATTTCATACAACATTAATGAACCAACAATATAGCATATCCGTTCAAATGGGTAAAAATACATATTCAATTACAGATTCATATCAAACTAAGTATCCAGGATTATATACAGTGGATGTTTCAGATAAAAATATAATTCTTGAAACTGGAAATTTTGATGTTACAATTTCATGTTCTAATCAATCAATTAATAATAATTCAATATCTATATTTACAAAAAATGTAGATAATGAACAATTAATAGTAACAGAAGAAGAAAAAGATATTGACTCAAATAATTTTATGATATATTCAGAAACGAGAAACATTACTTCAAATTCTCAAATTGCGTATGAGTTATATAATGATACTGAAAAAATTGAAAATGTAATGCAAGTAAATAACAATATTGTATCAGCAAACAACATCAATACAGAAATTTCTTTAATAAAAAAACTTAATCCAGGTACTTATAGATTAGTTCAAAAAATAGGAAATGTAGAAGCAACGACATCTTTAAATATTGGTAATATTCTTGATGGTGCTGGTACTATTGATAATCCATATCAAATATATACTGAAGAAGATTTAAAGTATATTCATAATCATCTTGATTTTCACTATGAATTGGAAAATGATATTGAACTAACTGAAGAGTGGGTTCCTATCGGTACAAATGAAAATCCTTTTACAGGTTCTTTTAATGGTAAAAATCATAAGATAATTAATTTACAAATTAATGATTCAACATTAGAATACGCAGGACTGTTTGGATATGTAAAAGATTCAGATGAACATAAAACACAAATAAAAAATATTTATTTAGTAAATCCAAACATTGTCGCAAAACAATATGTAGGAGGTTTAATTGGAGGCATTAACATAAATCAGACTGGTGAAAACACAGCGTTAATTGATAGTATATATATTATGGGTGGAAGTATCGAAGGTGAATTCGCTAATGGATTAGTAGCTGATATTTCAGGATATAAAAATTTGACAATAAACAATATTTTTTCATCAGCCACGATAAAAGGGAAAAGTCATTCTAGTTTAATAAGATTTAGTTCAAATAAATATAATTCAAACGAGGGAACGAGTATTTCTAACATTCAAAATATAGGAATAATGTTGGACAATAATTTGTCTTATTATAAAACAAGTCTTATTAGTACTAATTATAGTTTCTATTACAATATATCTAACTATATTTCTACTGGGTATTCAAAAAAAGTTGTATCATTGAATCAATTTTATGATACTCCAATACATGATATTGATCATTATTATTATTCGAGTAATGGATATGCTTTAAGCAGGACTAGTAGTATATATAAGTTTCCGGAGATTATTAAAAAAATAAGTAATATAACTGAACTTAAGAATATAGATAAATATAATAATTGGGGGGAAGATTTTAATTTATATTGGAAAATAGATGAAATAGATGGAATAAAGAGAATCCCTATATTAAAAGGCGTGGATTTAGATTATACTGATTCTATAAATGATATAAACATAGAATTGGGTAATGACATATCATTATCTGATTATATTTCTTCTGAAATTATAACTAGAAGATTAAAAGTGACTACCGATAATGATGATATAATTAATATTAGTGAAAAATATAATAATAGTGAGGCATATCCATATGAAATAATTATAAAACCATTGAAATCAGGAACTGCTACAATTCATGTTATAAGCGATTATGATGGCTTTGAACAGGATGTTAATATTACTGTATATAAAACCAAGTTAAAAATTACATATCATAATGATTCAGATACAGTAGAGCAAACAATCACTCAAGGAACTACTATTAACTTGACAAAAAATACATTTGAAAAAGAGGGGCATACATTTGTGGGATGGAACACAAAAGCAGATGGAACAGGAACATCTTATGCAGATGAGCAAGAGGTTACAATAACTGATGATTTGGATTTATATGCGCAGTGGCAACCCCTAGAATATAAAATTAAATTTGATGCAAATGGTGGAGAAGGTACAATGGATGATTTTGTATTAATATATGGAGAATCCAAATCACTTCCAAGCAATAGTTTTATTAAAGCAGGGTATTATTTTGGACATTGGAACACAAAAGCAGATAATTCTGGGGTTTCATACTATGATAGAAAAGTTGTATCTCTAAATGACAATCTAAAATTATATGCGATTTGGTATCCTATATATTACGGTACTCTATGGTACAACGAAGATCAGACAAAGATTGCAAATGGTACAAATAAGTATGATGTTGAATATACAATAGATGGTTATAAGTGGGCTTTAAAAGAAGGATATACATTTAAAGAGTGGAATACAGAACCAGATGGAAGTGGTACATCATATAGGGAAGGGGATAAATTTAAAAATTTAACAACTGTAAATAACTCTATCATTAGATTTTATGCAATAGTTTTACCAATTAATTATGAAATATCTTTTGATGCAAATGGTGGAACCGGAACAATGAATCACGAAATATTAACTTACGATTCAGAATCAAATCTTACAAAGAACACATTTACACGAGAGGGATACACATTTAAGGAGTGGAACACAAAAGCAGATGGAAGTGGCACATCATACAACAATGAACAAAATGTTAAAAACTTATCAAGTATGGAAAATGCAATAGTTGATTTATATGCACAGTGGCAGCCGATAAAATATAAAATTAAATTTTATGCAAATGGCGGAACAGGAGCTCCAAGAGAACAAGAAGTTCAATATGATAAAGTAACAAGTCTTGATAAAAATACATTTACAAAATCTGGTTATTTGTTCAAAGAATGGAATACTGAATTAGATGGAAGTGGTACATCATATAGTGATGAACAGGAAATATTGAATTTATCAAATAGCACAAATCAAATAATAGAGTTATATGCGCAGTGGCAGCCGATAAAATATAAAATTAAATTTTATGCAAATGGCGGAACAGGAGCTCCAAGAGAACAAGAAGTTCAATATGATAAAGTAACAAGTCTTGATAAAAATACATTTACAAAATCTGGTTATTTGTTCAAAGAATGGAATACTGAATTAGATGGAAGTGGTACATCATATAGTGATGAACAGGAAATATTGAATTTATCAAATAGCACAAATCAAATAATAGAGTTATATGCGCAATGGCAAGAATCAATAGATTACGTAATTAATAATTATGATGTAGATGAAACAAATAAATATATAAGTAAAATAATGGTTAATACTGAAGTAAATAATTTTGTATCAAATATTATATTAGGATATGGCTATGGAATAGATGTAGATACAAAAACAATTAATAATAAACAATTATTATACACTGGTGGAAAAACAAGAATAACACATGGACTTGATTTATATAGAGAATATACAAATATTGTTATAGGAGATATAAATGGTGATGGTGCAATAAATTCTGCTGACTTATTAAAGATAAGGCAACATTTATTAGGTACTAACATTTTGACTGGAGCCTATTTCTTATCTTCAGATATAAATTATGATAGTACAATAAATTCTGCCGATTTATTAAGAGTAAGACAACATTTGTTGGGAACAAAGCCTATTGAGTAAAAGAATGGAGGAATAAAAGATGAAAAAAATAAAATTCTTATTAATATCTTTAGTTTCAATGTTTGCATTTAACATTAATGTACTTGCAGCGTCAGGAAATTTATTAGTTAGTTCTGGTAGTGTATATGTAGGAGATAGTTTTACAGTAACAGCAAATGTAAATTCAGCTGCTGCTTGGAATATTCATGTTTCGGCTAGTGGCCCTGTTAGTGGTTGTTCAATTAATCAAGCAGATGTCACTGCTGATGCATTGGATACTAATAAATCATTTAGTGCAACTTGTACAGCAACTGGTACAGGGACAATTACAATTACATTAAGCGGTGATGTAACTTCTGCATCTGATGGTATTGCAGTAAATGTTTCTGGAAGTAAAAGTGTAACGGTTTCACAAAAACCTACTCCACAGCCACCAAGTAATAACAACAATAACAATTCTAACAATAATAATAACAATAATCATTCTAACAATAATGCTGATACTAGGTCCAACAACAATAATATAAAAGAAATATCAGTTGATGGTTATGAATTAGTTAAAGTTGATAATAATAATTATACTTTGTCTGTTCCAAATGATGTAACTAGTATAAATGTTAAAGCCTCTGCAGAGGATTCAAAATCAAAAGTAACAGGAGCAGGAACTCACGATATAAATGTTGGAGAAAATAATATAGAAGTTATTGTAACTGCTGAAAATGGAATACAAAACAAAATAAATATCAAGGTTACTAGAAAAGATGGATATTATTTAGAAGATTTAGAATCAGTACTAAAAAACAATAAGAATGATGATATAAGTATAATAATAAAATCTGATACAAAGATAACTGCTCAAGATTTAGAAAAAATAAAGAGTAGCAGAAAGAAAGTTAAATTCAATTATTATAATGATGATAAAAAATTAATTTATAGCTGGATTGTTAATGGTTCAAAATTAAAAAACACTAATGATTTAACAACAACAATTACAAATGATTCAGAAAATAAAAAAGACATATTAAGATTATCCAATTATGCTGATGGATTATGTATAGGATTAAAACAAACAAGTAATTTACCAGCAGGATCAAAATTAAAATTATTTGTTGGAGATAAATATAAAGATAATGATTTAGTTAATATTTATGGCTATATAAAAAATAATGATAAATTAGAATTAGTAAAAAATAATATTAAAGTTGAAAATGGATACATTGAATTTGATGTAACAAATGTCTCTGATTATTTTGTAACTATGTCAACTATACCAGGTTCAGGTAATGCTGCAAATGTAACAAATAAAACATCATCCCTAATATTACTAATTATTATAGGTATTCTATCTATATCAGTAATAGGTTTAGTAATTGCCTTTATTATGAAAAATAAGAAAAATAAAAAAGATGATAATAACAATAATAATAACATTGATAATGAAAATAAACCTATAAATAATAATTGTGAAAATTTAACTACTGATACAAATATGGTTGATAATACAAATACAAGTCAAGATGTTAATATAATAAAAAGTAATTATAATAATTCTGCTTCAAGTATAAATAACGATACATATAATAATTATAATAATTCTGCTTCAAGTATAAATAACGATACATATAATAATTATAATAATTCTGCTTCAAGTATAAATAATGATACATATAATAATTATCATAATTAAAATGATATCATAATAATAAATATATCAATAAAAAATTAAATAGGAGGTAATAGTATGTTTGAAAATGATAATAATTCACCATTTAAACATAGTGCTAATAGTTCAATGAGTCATAGTTCAAATGGAATGTTTAGTCATAATTCAACTAGCAACAGTTCAACAATTAGTCATCATTCTGATGGAAGTAGTAGTCATACTTTTTCTAATAACAGTTCTTCAACAAGTCATCATTCTGATGGAAGCAGTAGCCACAATACTACCATAGGAAATACTACCATTAGTCATCATTCTGATGGTTCTGTTACAACAAGTTTTACAAATTAAAATTAATACGAAAATCCATTAGTTATATAATTTCCTTTGGGTTTTCGTTTTTAAAAACTAAAATATTTTTTAGTAATTCGCTATGATATTGGATTTGCTGATACTAACGAATAACAGATTAAAATTTCTTTGAACAACTATGTTGTGAGCTGTTTGTAAATAGTAATGTTAATTCTTTCACTAAAACGACAGGAAACATTGACAAACAACATCAAAAAGTGTATATTGTAATAAAAGGAGAAAATAAAAATGAAAGAAAAAATTGATAATGAATTTAAACCAAGAACATGGCTACTTGGTATATTAATATTTATTGCTCTTGTAATAGTAGTTATATTAATTAATAAAATAGTTCTAGTTAGTAAAGAAAGAAAGGAAAATTCTAAAAGTTTATTTGACATATTTGATAATTTCTTTGGCGATATGGAAGATTCTAAAACAAAAGTCGATGAAGAATATCAAAAACAACTAGAAAAACATAATATTGATTCATTTAATAGTCCTCTTGAATTATATTCAGGTACTACAATAAGAAGTAATGTACCAAACAGTATAGATAATATTATAAGTAGTAATAAGAAAAATAGTGACCATATAGTTACTTTATGTTATCAAAATACTTGTACAGAAGATGAAAATGAAATGAGAACTATAAAAAAGAATTTTACTGAAAAAATCCCAACAAGTGATCCTAACTGGTTTGAAAAAACAACTCAATATTATGATATAATACTTGATTATGATGAAGCTGGTTATGTAAATAAGATTACTATAGAATGATAGAGGTGAGAACATGGAAAGTATAATATATATAGTTTTAACAGTTTTATTAATCGTTATTTTAGTAATAATTGCTAAGTATAATAAATTAGTTAAATTATTTAATAAAATGAAAAAAGCCAAATCAGATATTGAGATATGTCTAAATAAAAGATTTGATTTAATGCCTAACTTAGTAGAAACAGTAAAAGGTTATAGTAAGCATGAAAATGGTACTTTAGAAAAAATTACAGCATTAAGAAGTGAATATAATAACAAGAATCATATGGATATAAAATCCGCTAATAAAATGAATAATGAACTTACCAAGTATTTAGCAGTAGTAGAAGCTTATCCAGAATTAAAAGCTGATACTGAGTATTTAAATCTACAAAGTGAATTAAGTATTGTTGAAGACCAATTAAAAGATGCTAGGGAAATATATAATCATGTTGCAAATAATTATAATACTGCTATTGAAGTAGTTCCAAGTAACATAGTAGCGGCTATCTTTGGATTCAAAAAAGCTGAGTTATTTAAATTAGAAGACGCTAAAAAAGAAAATGTAGAAATAAAATTATAAACAAAATAAATTAACAAAATATAATTCGAAAAGGGATGATGAACTATTATCTCTTTTTCATGCATTAAAAAATATCCAAAAAGAGGAACAAAACTCAAACTACCAGCATATAGTATAATGTCATAAGAGAAATCTTATGTTTACATATAAGTAGTCCTCCTTAACCGGAGGCTATTTTAGTATATATAATTAACTACCATATAATAGATATGGCTGATATATTATTTTTAGATTACAAGCTAAAAATAACCCTCTAAGATTATAGCTTAGAGGGAATCATAAAATAAAAAAATAATAAAAAATACTTGCATTTTATAAAAAGAATAGTTATAATGTCATAGAAAGGAAGCGTTATATGTCAAAAAAATTAGTAATCGTGGAATCCCCACATAAAAGTAAAACAATAGAAAAATATTTAGGAAAAGATTTCAAAGTAGTATCTTCCGTAGGACACATCAGAGACCTATCAACATCAGGAAAATATGGCTTTGGAGTAGATATAGATAATAATTTTAAACCAGATTATAAAATAATCAAAGGAAAATCAAAATTAGTAAAAGAATTAAAAAAAGATATCAAAGATGCCGACTTCGTATATCTAGCAACCGACCCCGATCGTGAAGGAGAAGCCATAAGTTGGCATCTATATGATACCTTAGGATTAAAAGAAGAAAACTATAATCGAATAGTCTTCAACGAAATAACCAAAAAAGCCGTTCTAGATTCATTTAATAAAGCTAGAAAAATAGATGATAATCTAGTAAAATCTCAAGAAACAAGAAGAATACTAGATCGTATCATAGGCTTTAGACTAAGTAAACTAATGCAGTCTAAAACAGGAGGCAAATCAGCAGGTCGTGTTCAGTCAGTAGCTCTAAAGTTAATCGTAGATCGTGAAAGAGAAATAGAAGCCTTCATTCCTGAAGAATACTTTGAGATAGAAGCAAAATTTAATGACTTCGATGCTAAATTAGATACCTATAATCATAAAAAAATAGAAATCAAAAAAGAATCTGAAGCCAAAGAAATACTAAGTAAACTATCAAACGCCTTCAAGATAGAAAGTATTGATAAAAAAGAAAAAGCTAAGAAAAGCAAATTTCCTTTTACAACAAGTACACTAGAGCAAGAAGCTTCAACCAAACTAGGTTTTACCTCTAAGAAAACCATGATGATAGCTCAAAAACTATATGAAGGAATAAACCTAAAAGATGGAGCAGAAGGATTAATATCTTATATGAGAACCGACTCCGTAAGATTATCTGATGAGTTTATTAGAGAAACTTATGGTTATATCAAAGATAATTATGGAAGTGAGTATGTAGGTTATGTAAAAAAGAGCAATAAAACCGAGAATGTTCAAGATGCTCATGAAGCCATAAGACCTACTAATATAAATAATAATCCAGAAAAAATAAAAGAATATCTAACTAATGATGAATATAAATTATATAGTCTAATATATTATAGAGCCCTAGCATCCCTAATGAAAGATGCCAAAGTAGAAGCAACTACTGTTATATTAGATAATAATAATTATCAGTTCAAAGTAAATGGACAAATCCTAATCTTTGATGGATACTTAAAAGTATATAGTAAATATGAAGATAGTGAAGATAAAGTATTACCAGACTTCTCAAACTATAAAAGTAATGTATTAGTAGCTAACACTATAGAATATACATCACATACAACAAAACCACCTGCTAGATATACCGAAAGTAAACTAATAAAAGAAATGGAAGAATTAGGAATAGGCCGTCCATCAACATATGCTAAAACAATCGATACCATTGAAGAAAGAGGCTATGTAAAAGTTATTGATAAAAAATTTATTCCTACTGAAGTAGGTATTGAAACAACCGATAAATTACAAGAATTCTTTAAAGATATCATTAATGTAGAATATACTAAGAATATGGAAGACGATTTAGATAAAATAGCAGATGGTAACATGGAGTGGAATAAATTACTAAGTATCTTCTATCAAGAATTTGAACCAAAAGTAGAAGTAGCTTTCAAGAATATGGAAAAGAAAGCTCCAGAAGAAACAGGAGAACTATGTCCAAATTGTGGTAGTCCATTAGTAATAAAACAAAGTAAGTATGGAAAGTTTACTGCTTGTTCAAATTATCCAACTTGTAAATATATTAAAAGTAATAAAGAAGAAAAAGAAGTAAAAGAAATTATACCTTGTCCAAAGTGTGATGGTAAAATATTAGAAAAGAAAACTAAAAGAGGTAAAATCTTCTATGGCTGTTCAAATTATCCAAAATGTGATTTTGCTAGTTGGGATAAACCAATTGAAGAAAAATGTCCTAATTGTAATGGAACATTAACTGAAAAAAAAGATAAGATAAAATGTATGAATTGTGATTATGAGAGAGCTAATTAATTTAGTTCTTTTCTTTTGCCACTTCAACTTTAAGTAAACTTAAATTTTCCGTGGTATTTTTGAGTCTACGTCTCAAAAATAAGAGTTATGTTGTAAATAGTGAAATAAATTCTCGTTAGTAAATATTGGAATATATGATACATATGTTGAATAATTATAAAATACAATTAAATTGAACAAAAACAGTGAAATATTAGCAGAAATGTGGTATAATATATAAAGAAAAAACAAATACAAAAAGGGTGATGTTTATGGATAATAAAAAGTATAAAGAAAAAGTAGAAATACAAGAAAAAATAAGAAGAGTAGATGGTGCTATGGCCCAAGAAGGTATGCCATTAACAAAAGATATAAAGAAAAAATTATATAATTGTATAATAGGAAAAACCACCACAACAAAAGAAAGAAAAAAAGTCATTGAAAAGTATAGAGGAATCTATGGATAGTAAATATAAATACACATATGAAAAAACAGCTAATTATTGTTCTGACGAACTAAAAAAGATAATATTAAACAACAGATAAAAATATAAAGTACTTTGAACAAAAGTATTTTTTCTTTTACATATTCAAATAAAATAATAAATTATAGTTAGTTAACAAAAAATACTTTTAAAATATTGCCAATTAGTAAATAATAATATATAATTATATAGGAAATAGGGTG
>CAKPIH010000036.1 GCA_934162325.1 uncultured Bacilli bacterium | reverse complement strand
CTAGCATTTGCTATATCATTACCTTTAGTATAATCTATAGTAAAACAATTACTTGTTAATCCTATATTTATTTTGCTGCTTGTCCATGTAAGTATAGCATATGTTATACCTGATATAGTTAGTATCAAGGCTAGTACTCCTAGTACTATTAATTTCTTATTCTTTTCCATTTTTTCCTTCCTTTCACGATAAAAAGACTATGAAAAATCACTAATATTTCTATTAGTTATTTCATAGTCTTTATCTATATTATTATTTATTATACTTAGGTTAGATTTTTGACCCCCCCCCCAATTAACTTCTGGTTAACTTTTATAAATAATACTTTTTCCATAAGAGGGGCCTCCTTTCCTGTTGATTTGCGAATTATTTAGGATCAAATAGTTGCGAATTATTTGGGATCTTTTTCGTAAATCTTTTTATCTCTTACCTATGTATAAATCATATCATAAAATTAATTATAATACAAGTTATTTTTATCTAAAAAATGATAAATATATAATAAATCCAAAATATATAAGAGATAATATAATACCATTTATTTTATTATTATTATTAGATTTATCAGGTACTCCTACAGCCATAGCAATTAATATACCACCTACTAAACCACCAATATGAGCAGCATTATCAATACCAGAACTAGTAAATCCAATAATTAAATTAAGTACAATTACTGGTATTATTGATCTAGTTAAAGTAGCACCAAGATATGTTCTATAATAATATCCAAAATATAAAAGTGCTCCAAGTAAACCAAATATAGCACCAGAAGCTCCAGCACATATTGTATTATGATTAAATGCTAAAGATAATATACTACCTGCTATACCACTAAGTAAATATATTATTAAATATTTAACTTTACCAAATACATTTTCTACTTCTTTACCAATAATATATAATGAATACATATTACATAATAAATGTAATATTCCTATATGTAAAAACATTGAAGTAAATAATCTATAATAATCACCATTCTTAGTAAGAGTATCAACATTAGCTCCAAATACTAATAAAGTATAATTATCTGTAGAACCATTACCTAATACATACATTAATATAAATACTAATATACATATAAATATTAAACTATATGTAACAATAGGTTTCTTAAAAGAAAATATTTTCTCAGCAATTTTACTTTTACTTTCATTTTTTTGATTAATATTATCAGTTACTTTAATAAAATATTCAAGACCATTCTCATCTACTTTAGTCTTTTCTACTATATTAGGAAAAACATTAGTAAGCTTAGGATTATTAATATCTTCTTCTTTATTTATATAAATATCATCATTACTAAGTATCTTATCATCTTCTAAATCAGTATATATACTAAGTACTTTAACTTTAAAAGATAACGTTTTCTTTTTAACTTGTTTCACTATTCTACTAAGTTTAAATTTATCAAAATCTAATTGTTCCTTATTATGAATATGATGAGATACTATTCTAACTATCTTATAATCTTCATTTAAATTTTCTAACCATATTTCATCATTTAATCCATGTATAATCATTGGATTATAATTCTTTTCAGTAATAAAATAGTTAATTAAACTCATAACTACTAAATCATCACTTTTAAACACAATATCTTCCATAATTACCTCCACAGTATATATTATACTAAATATTTATAAATAAATAAAGTATTTTTCACCTATATACCATTTTTCTATATAATATATTAGAGAGGAGATTATATGTATGTATAATAGAAAAATGGTATATCCTTATCAAGATAATCGCTTTGCTGGTGGATTTGCAGCTCCATTTATATTAGGAGGAATAACCGGAGGATTATTAGCTCCTGCCTTTTACCCTAGACCATATCCATATCCTGTATATTATGGACCAAGACCACCATATGGACCATATCCTTACTACTAAAACACCAAAAAGGGTGTTTTTTTACTTAAATATATGATAAAATAAAATTATGAAGAAATTTAATATGATTGATGAAAGTTTTATTTGCGAAAATTGTGGTAAAAAAGTAACTAAATTAGGTTATACTGCTCGTGATCACTGCCCATATTGTTTATATTCTAAACACTTAGATATAAATCCTGGTGACAGAGAATGTACTTGTCATGGATTAATGAAACCAATTAGTATTGAAAAATATAAAAACAGTTATAAAATAATTTATAACTGTACAAAATGTCATCAAAAACATAAAAATATTATGGCAACTGATGATGATTTCAATATAATAATAAAACTATCTAACGAAGTAAATCACTAATCATTGGTAATAAGAATATAAATACCAACAAAATAACCACAATTAAAAAAGCAATTTTAAACTCAGGCCCTATCTTAATAGATACGGTCTTTTTCTTTGGTTTATTATTATCAACATAAGTTCTATTAACATTACCACTAGTAGCAACATAATTATTATTAACATTATTATTAACAAAATTATTAGTAGTATTACTATTATTTTGTATATTATTATTTGTATTAGAATATTGTATATTATTATTAGTACTAGTATTTGAAACCTGAACATTATTATTTATTTTAGAAACATCATTATTACTAATAGTATTCAAATTAACCTGATTATTATTAGAAGTACTATTCATATTTTGAATATTCATATTCATAGTATCATTAATATTAACACTCGGATTACTAATAACCGTATTCAAATTTCCTTGTGCCGCTTTATAACTACCACCATTAGGTGAATCTTGATTATTCATAAAATCACTCTCCATTTAGATAAAAAATTTAGGAAAATCCTAAATTTTATAATTTCCAATTACTATTTTGCATTTGAATATTTTGATTACTATTAACTTGATTACCATAAGGTATGTTATTAGTAGTATTCATTTGATTAGACATTCCAGGATTTATACTAGAATTAGGATTAAACTCAGGTACATTAGGAATATTAGTATTAACCGTATTAGGAATATCATTTTGAACATTAACTTGATTATTCATAGTAGGCATAACCTGAGGTTGAACATTAATATTAGGATTAACACTAGGAGTTGGAACCTCCATATTAGGAACGACATTATTAGGTTGTATATTATCTATTGGTACATTACCAACCATCATATTACCAGTAGGAATATTATTTACAGAACTAACATTTTGCATAACTGGTTGTACTTCACTCTGTATATTAGGAACTTGATTTTGAACTGGTATATTATTAACAGGCTCCTGATTATATGAAGGAATATTACCAACATTTTGATTAGGTACTTCACTTGCAAAGTTAGGAATAACATTCCCTGTATTTATATTATTATCAGGAATATTAACTTCAGGTATAGGATTAACACTAGCAACAGTAGGTTCTACCACTGGAGTAGGAATATTCTGAACAGTATTAGGTTCTACTACTGGAGTAGGAATACTTTGAACATTATTATTCATATTATTATTCATAATAGGAGTACTCTCTACAGGTCTAGGTTCAAAATTATTTGTTTGTTCCATAGGAGGATTAAAGAATCCATTATTAACACTATTCATATCATTAACATTATTTATATTATTCATATTATTTGAAGTATTAACATTAAAACTATTATTCATACCCATAGAATTAATATCATTAATATTTCCCATCATATTCATATTATTCATATTATTCATACTATTCATATTCATTCCATTATCAACGTGTTCATTATTATTATTAACACTATCTCTAAGTTTCTTTTTCTTTTTAGTATCTACTAAAAAGCCAACAACAGTAATAAGTAATATTACAATAACAACCACAAACCACACCCAATATTCAAGTAAAAAATCAACTACTATTTTCATTATTTATTTCCTCCCTATTTACTCTATACATAGAATAACATAATTTACTCTAAAAATCAATAATTTTAAAATTTTTCTGCAACATTTTTATCAATAAAACTAAGACTCTTCATTGATAAATCCAAAGATTCCTTATATTTTCCTCTTTTAAATAACTCCTCTGCTTTAGTAAGAGCTATATCTATTTCCTCATAACTACTTCTATAACGATTACCATAAATTATAATTTTTTCAGACATACTGGCAATTTTAATCATATCATTAGTCTTATTATATATTTTAAACACCAAATCTCTAGCAGTATCTACCCTTATATTAAGTATCTTAATAACAATTGGTTTCCTATCTAATTCCTTAATAATTTCTCTAATAGCATCTTGTGCCTCAGTAAGTTCAATATAATAACTACTAGGTATTACTGGTATTTTATAATCTTTTAGTCTATATTTAGCTTTCTTAAGTAAATTTTCAATCGTAGCAAGCTGTTCTCTCGCTCTTGTTTCATCATCTTTCATACTAGTAATTGATCTAAGTTGAAAATCTAAATCATCTTGTAATCTAGATAACTTAAGTGATAAACCATTTAATTCATCTACTAATTTAGAATAAGCAAATGTTTTCATTTTACCTTGATCAACTAATATTTTATAATCTTGATTAATTTTTTCTAAATTCTTATTAAGAATACTAAATTTATTAATATCTTCATCAGATAAATTATAATTATATTTAATATCATCTATCTGAAGATAAATATCTCTAACAACTTTATTAATATTATCTATCTTATAACTAAATTCTTTAATATTTTGTCTAAATAAATCCTTACATTCTTTTTCTTTATCAAAATCATTATATAATTCATTAAAATATTCAATAAAAGTTTTTAATTCTATTATAGATTCTCCTAATTCTAATTTCTTTAAATTTTCCATAATATTATCTATCTTATTTTTTATTTCTTTAATATTATATTCAACATTTAAATAATCAAGTGGATAACCATCTCTTTTCATACGATAATAATAAGTTATAGCTTCATCAATTTTATTTGGTACTAATACAGTAGCCATTAATACTATCGTAGGAATATCTTCAAGTAATTTACCTAATTTAGTTATTTTATCATCAAGTAAATTTATTTTCTTCTCTACTGATACATAATCATTATTATCCATAGCTTTCTCAAACTTAGCAAATAAATCATCAATATTATCTATTTCCTTTTCTAAATAATCCGCTATTACACCATATTCTTTTTTTGATCTTTCAAATTTATTTTGATCTTCACGATATACTATTTTTAATTTAGTAATAAGAGCTCTATTTCTTTCTTCTGAATTAGTAATTAATTTAACTTCTTCAAGTAAATGATCTGTTTTCTTTTTCAAAGAATTTATTTCTATTTCAATATTTGTAATCTTTTTAACTGCTTGTTTATAATCTTTTCTATCAATCAAAAAATCAGCTTCTGATATTAAATCAGTAAGTTCAGGTATCTTTTCATCTCTAATTGTAGTAAAAGTATTATCCCAATCATCTAATTTATTTTTTAAATTATCTGTTTTTATAAGTTCTTTAACTTTAGTTATTTCACTAAGTACAGGTACTCCTATTAAATTATTTTTTCTTATATCTAGTTCTTCTATTTCCTTTTTATACTTCTTATTCTGGTTTCTTTTTATAATAACAATCGTAACTATAATAAGTATTACAGCCAATATAAAGGCAGATATTGTAATTAAAAGAACACTATCCATTAATATCACCTTTCCTACTCATAATATATTCTACCACATTTTTTTATATTTTAAAATTGTTTTTGTAATAAAAATATTTTTTTTTAAAAAGTGTATATAAAAATCAAATATAAATATTGATATTTTTATAACTTTTTAGTATAATGTGTACAGGAAGAGAAATTTATCCATAATAAAAATGGGTAACACCTAGTTCCAAAAGGTGTTCTCTCCATGTTTTTAGACATGAAGCACCCCCCCTGTGGTGCTTCTTTTGTCTATTTTCTATGCATCATATTGCCTATATAGACAATAGTGATAAGAGTAATCCAAGCAAATGCAAGGACTAGTTCCATTACTCAAACCTCCAACCCCCTAAGAAGCAAAAAAGTTCTTTCATCATAGACGTCACCCCTTTCTCTTAGGAATACTAAGAAATTGGAGAGAATACGCCATGTAAGTGTTACCTAGATAATTGTACTATGGTTTCACTTAATAGTCAATATAATATGGCTATTTATTTTTATTTTATATATACATACAAATGTATATATTGTTATCATAAGAAAGACGTTTGGCTTTCTTATGCGGCAGAAGACCTAAAAGGACTTATAACAAAAAACAAGATAAACCTTAGGTTATCTTGTCCATTCAAATTCAAAATCAAATATTCTAACAGTATCCCCATCTTGAATACCCATTTTTTCTAATTCTTCATCAATACCCATTCTTCTAAGCTTATTAGAGAATCTCTCATATGCTTCTTCAGTATTAAAGTTAGTCATTCTAAATAGTTTTTCAACAGCATCACCTTTAATAACATAAACATCTTTATCTTTAACAATAGTAAAAGGTTTTTCTTTCTTAAATTTATATAAAACATGACTTTCTACTACTTCATCATCATATAAATTAGTATCTTCAATCGATTTAGTAAGTTCAGATAATTTATTAATAACTTCATCTAAACCTTCATTAATTAAAGCAGTAACTTCAAAGATATTTTTATTTTTAATCTTCTTTTTAAATTCTTCTAAATTCTCTTTAGCCTTATCTCCATCCATCTTATTAGCTATAATAATCTCTTCTTTAGTCAAAAGTTTAGGACTAAAAGATTCTAATTCTTTTCTAATAGCAACATAATCATCATAAGGATCTCTACCTTCAGTACCAGCCATATCTATAACATGAGCAATTATCTTAGTTCTCTCAACATGTTTTAAAAATTTATGTCCTAGACCTACTCCTTCACTAGCTCCTTCAATTAAACCAGGAAGATCCGCTACTACAAAAGTATTATCTTTAGTCTTAACTACTCCTAGATTAGGAGATAAAGTAGTAAAATGATAGTCTGCTATTTTAGGATTAGCATTAGATATCATAGAAAGAATAGTACTCTTACCAACCGAAGGCATGCCTACCAGTCCAACATCTGCAATCATACGAAGCTCAACTTTAATATTTCTAACTTCACCAGGTTCACCATTCTCAGCATAGGATGGACAAGGATTATTACGAGAAGATAAACTTACATTACCTCTACCTCCTCTACCACCATAAGCAATCGTAACCATTTCACCATTTCTAGTAAGATCTGCTATTACAACACCAGTATCAGCATCTTTAACTGTAGTCCCAACCGGTACTTTTACTATTAAATCTTCACTATTACTACCATATTTATTTTTACCTTCACCATTTTCCCCATTATTTCCTTTAATTTTCTTCTGATATCTTAAATCTATTAATGTTTTTAATCCTTCATCAGCTTTAAAGATAATATCAGCTCCTTTACCACCATTACCTCCGAATGGTCCCCCCATTGGTACACAAGCTTCTCTTCTATAAGCCATACAACCATTACCACCATTACCAGCTTGAACATTAATTAATACCTCATCTACAAACATATTATCATCTTCCTTCATACTTAACTTTGAATATTACTACAAGTACTAATATAATTATTAAAGCTATATAAATACCACTTACCCATAATATTCTAAGATAATTTATTTTCTTTTTTTCTTTTTTCATTTTTTACCTCTTTTATCTTTATTATTATTTTATCAAATAATTCACTTAAAAAATCAATTATATAAGTATCAACAAAGGCAAGTAACAAAATAAAAACAATACTTACTATACCAAATTTTGAAACTAAAAACAAGTCAGGAAGCAAAATTAATAGTTCAAAAAAGGAAATTGTACAAAATATTAGTAATATTTTACGCCATAAATTAAGTGGTTTACATATTGTATATAAAAGTCTTAACGTAATAAAACCAGTTAATGTTACTACTACTAAACGATAATTCTCAAAATTTTTATTAAATATTGTACAAAACATTATTATAATAAAAATATTTAACACAACAGTTATTCCATTAGGCACAGCATTTCTAAATACTTTAGCAATAAAATCTTTATCTACTTTATTATAATTAGGTTCTAAAGCTAAAAAGAATGACGGTATACCTACACATACTGAACTAATTAAGGATAATTGAATTGGATAAAAAGGATATTCATGAGATAATCCAATTGATAAAAGACATAACAAAAATGAATATGTTGTTTTTATTAAATACATTGAAGCTACTCTCTCAATATTATTTACTACCCTTCTACCTTCATTAACAATACTAGGAAGAACACTAAAGTCATCAGTTTTTAAAACAACATCAGATACGCTACGAGCAGCACTAACTCCACTACCAAGAGCAATACCACAATCAGCCTCTTTTAAAGCAAGAATATCATTAACACCATCTCCTATCATACCAACAGTATTATTTTCTTTCAAAGCCTTAATAACCATTTGTTTCTGCATAGGAGTCATTCTACCAAAGATTGTTTTCTCTTTAACTACTTCTACTAACTCATTATAATCTTTAGGTAAATCTTTTCCTTCGATATATCTATCATAGCCTTCAAAATCTAATTGTCTTAATATATTAGATACAGTACTAGGATTATCTCCAGATATTATTTTAATTTCTACTTGTTGTTCTTTAAAATAACGTAAAGTATCTCCAGCATTACTTCTAATATTATCTTTTATTACAATAAAACCAATTACTTCTAATTTATTCTTTTCTTTAGCTAAAGTAATTATTCTATAACCTTTCTTTACATACTTATCTAATTCCGGATAATCACTAATACTCTTATCAGTAATATATTCTAAAGCACCTAAATAATATTTAACTCCATCTAAGACAGTAATACTACACTTTTTAGCAGAACTAAATGGTATTCTATCTTCTACTTTTAAATTATCTTTAACACCAAATTTATTCTTTAAAGCCTTATCAGTAGAATTATTAGCATCATTAGTATTTATATTAGCAATAATATCTTCAATATTATCTTTATCATTTAATTTAATTAATTCTACTACTTCCATAGTACCATCAGTAATAGTACCAGTCTTATCTAAACATAATACATCAACACATGATAATATCTCTATACCATGTAACTTCTCTATAATAACATTCTTTTTAGCCATCTTAACAACACCTGCCGTTAAAGCAATTGAAGTAAGAAGTACTAATCCCTCTGGTATCATACCAATAATACCCGCTACTGTAGATAAAATAGCTTCATTATAAGATTGTCCACTATAAAAATATTGACTAACAAATAATAGTATTCCTACTGGTACTATTAAAAAAGTAATTATCTTTAATATTTTATTAATAGTATTTTGTAAATATGAAGAATTATCTTTAATAGTAGTAGCCTCTTTAATTAAATTATTAGCATAATTATCTTTACCAACACTAATTACTTTAGCATAAGCACTACCACTAGTAACTATTGAACCAGACATAATCTTATCATCTTTTCTCTTAATAATAGCATCAGATTCACCAGTAATAACAGATTCATCTACTTCTAGGCTACTAGACTTCATAACAACCATATCTACTAATGCTGATTCACCACTAGTAAGATAAATAATATCATCCATAACAATCTTTTCTTTAGGTATCTCTATCTTTTTACCTTCTCTTACTACTGTTACAGTATCTTGATCAGTTACCTTTAATTTTTCTAATATTTTCTTTGACTTAAACTCTTGATATATAGCAATAACCGTATTAAATATTACCGTACCAACAAACAAACAATTTTGAAGTGATCCAGTTGTTAATACTAACACTAATAAAGAAATATTTAATATATTAAATAGTGTTATAGTATTAGATAAAATTATTTGTTTAGTTGTTCTAGTATACTTAACTTTCTCCTCATTACTTAAACCATTATTCTCTCTATATTCTACTTCTTGTCTATTTAATCCTTCCATAATTCCTCCTAGTTAAAAAGGGCCTAATAATGCCCTTATTTTCTATAATAATAAACTCCACTATCCATACCAGGAAAAGCCATAACATTTCTTGGATCAAATGAATAGTTATTAAAGAATGTAGCATGATGACCACTAGCCATTCCTAAATGTAAATGAGCTCCAAAACTTACACCAGTATTTCCAACATAACCAATAACATCATCAGTTGTTACTGCTTTACCTTGATACATACCAGAAGCAAAACTACTCATATGCATATAAACAGTAGTATAATCTACTCCATTAACATTATGATAAATATAAATAGCATTACCTCCTCCAGATATCCAACCAATACGAGCAATAGTCCCTTTAGCAACAGGATATATAGGAGCACCATATATATTAGGATGCCATAAATCTATACCATGGTGATAACCACCAATATTAGGTCTCTCATGAGCATAACCAGTATAATTATCACTAACAGTAAGATAACTAAGTGGATATCTCCATCCAAAAGATACAGGAGTAGCTAAACAAGAACTAACATCTTGATTTAACTTACAACCAAGTTTTTCATAATAGGCAATCTCTTTCTTATAATCACGAATATCTTCTTCAATCGTAGATCCTTCTTTATCATAAGATTCAGCATTTGATTTTAAAGTAATCATCTTACTATTTAACTCACTACTCTTAGCCTCAAGAGTACCCTGTTTACTAGCAAGTTCTTTCTTTTTATTTTCCAAGGTAGTAATTAACTCTTTTAATTCATCCATTAACTTAGTATTATAATCAGTAAGTTGTGATACTACCGAATACCTATATATAAAATCAGTATAAGAATCAGCCTCAAATAAATATTCTAAGTAAACATTTTCTCCATTAGATACTTGAAGAAACTTAAGTAACTCATCAGTTTCTTTACTCTTTTCTTCTATTTGCTTTTGACTACTTATAATATCATCTTCTGATTTCTTTATATCACTTTTTATCTGTGATATACTAGATATAATTGAAGCTATTTCATTATTTACAGCCTTAATCTCATTAGCATTCAACTCTTTCTTATTTTGATTATCCGAGTATTTCTTTTCCAAAGCCGCTAACTCATTTTTTAACTGTCCAAGTGTTTTAGCTTCTACTTTATAACTAGGAATAAACACCATAGTCATTATTATAAATATAAATAATATTTTTTTCTTCATCTTATCACATCTTCCTAGAATAATTATATATTAAATGAATGCTTTAGTCAATAATTTAATTCTATATTAATATCTCTTTAAATAACTACCTGAAGCAAATGGTACTAAATTTCTTGGATTAAAGGAATTAGCATTAAATCTACTAACATCATTACCAGTAGCTACTCCAAAATGTAAGTGGCCTCCACAAGTACAATAATCATAACCACCCTTGCCAGCATAAGATACAGAACACTGACTAGGATTCATAGCACCAGTAGTTAATCCACCAGTCAAACCAACAACAGTATTAGTGTCAACAATATCATCAACATTAACCTTAATTTCTAATAAATGCATATAAACAGTCGTATATGGAACACCATTAATAGTATGATAAATATAAACCATATTACCACCACACGAACCTCTTCTTACAATATAAGCAACTCTTCCTTTAGCAGCTGCATATGCATAAGTTCCTTCACTTACTCCTAAATCTATACCACGATGTGAAGTACCACCACAACCAATACAATCAGTTCTAACTACTTGATATTCACTAGTTACCCAAGCACTAGCAAGAGGTAATTTCCAACCACTAGAGTTAGGAATAGTAACACAAGAATTAATATCTTGATTTAATTTACATCCTTTTGATTCATAATATTTAATATCTTTTTCTTTCGCATCAATATCTTCATCAATAGTAGTACCCTCTTCTTCCAATTTAGATAAATTAGCCTTCAAAGTAGCAAGTTTAGAAGCTAAGTTATTACTCTGCACTTCAAGTTCTTTTTGCTTACTAGCAAGAGTTATTTTACTATCTTCTAATTCTTTAACTAATTTCTTTAAACTTTCCATTAAATTACTATTATACTCAGTAAGTTGTGATACAACTGAATATCTATATATAAAATCAGTATAAGATTCTGCTTCAAATAAATATTCTAAGTAAACATTTTCTCCATTAGATACTTGAAGAAACTTAAGTAATTCATTAGTCTCTTTATCTTTCTCCTCTATCTCCTTCTCAGAACTACTAATTTTCTCAGTAGCTGTTGTAATCTCTTTCTTCGTATTTTCTATTTCAATTTGTGTATTATCAATATCTACTCTCAAAGACTTAATTTGACTATCAGTTAAATTCTTATTATTCTCAGTAGCAGCCTTTTTAGCTTTTAAATCTGCTAACTCATTTTTTAAATCTTGAAGAGTCTTAGCTTCTACCTTATAACTAGGAATAAACATTATAATCATTATTAAAAATATCATTAACATTATTCTCTTCATTTAATCACATCTTTCCTAACATAATTATATATTAAATAATTATTTAGGTCAACAATTAAAAGAGAGTTGTTAATCCTTTTTAGAAATGTTACCGATTTTCATTAGTTAAAATGTTACCATATGAGATATAATATTTTTTGAAA
>CAKPIH010000035.1 GCA_934162325.1 uncultured Bacilli bacterium | reverse complement strand
TATTGACAATTGCTAAAATAGTGCTATAATTATAGATGTAAATACAAAAGGAGAATGATAGTATGAAGAAAAGACAATTTAAGACAGAAAGTAAAAGAATATTAGATTTAATGATAAATAGTATATATACTAATAAGGAAATATTCTTAAGAGAATTAATATCTAATTCTAGTGATGCATTAGATAAGTTATATTATTTATCTCTTACTAATAAAGATATTAAAGTAAATAAAGATGATTTGTTTATAAGAGTAGATTATAATAAAGATAAAAGAACTATTACTATTAGTGATAATGGTACTGGTATGACTGAAGAAGAATTAGAAAATAACTTAGGAGTAATTGCTGAATCTGGTTCTCTTAAGTTTAAAGAAGAAAATAAAGAGCAAAATGATGTTAATATAATTGGTCAGTTTGGAGTAGGTTTCTACTCAGCATTTATGGTAAGTGACAAAGTAACTGTAGAATCCAAATCATATAAAGATGATAAAGCCACTATCTGGGAAAGTACTGGAGTAGATGGTTACACCTTATCACCATCAGATAAAAAAGAAAATGGTACAATAATTACTTTACATCTAAAAGAAGATACTGAAGATTATAACTATAGTGAATTATTATCTGAATATAAATTAAGAAGTATTATAAAGAAATACTCTGATTATATTAGTTATCCAATTAAGATGGAAGTAGAAAATAATAGAAAGAAAGAAGATAGTGATGAATACGAAACCTATAAAGAAGTAATCACAGTCAATAGTAGAATACCTCTATGGAAGAGAAATAAAAAAGATATAACGGAAGAAGAATATAATAACTTCTATAGTGATAAGTTCTTTGATTATGATAAACCTTTAGATGTATTACATTTTAATATTGAAGGTAATGTTAATTATAATGCACTATTATATATACCTAGTCATGCACCATATGATTATTATAGTAAGGAATATGAAAAGGGATTACAACTATATACTAATGGTGTATTAATAATGGATAAATGTAGTGAGTTACTTCCTGATTACTTTAGTTTTGTAAGAGGAGTAATTGATACTGAAGATATACCTCTAAATATATCTAGAGAGACATTACAAGATGATAAGAATATTAAGCTTATTGCTAAGAGTATTGAGAGTAAAGTAAAAAATGAATTACTAGATTTACTTAAGAATAATAGAGATAAATATCTAGAATTTTATAAAGCTTTTGGTATGCAATTAAAGTTTGGTATTTATAATGATTATGGTATGCATAAGGATAAGCTAGAAGATTTAATTATGTTCTACTCTTCTAGTGAGAAGAAGTTAATTACTCTAGACGAATATGTAAGTAAACTAAAAGAAGAAGATAAGAATATCTACTACTGCGCTGGTGAAACAGTTGACAAGATAGATATGCTACCTCAAGTAGAAGGTATTAAAGATAAACATGAAGTATTATATTTAACTGATTATGTTGATGAGTTTGCAATAATGGCTATTCATGAGTATAAAGGTAAGACTTTTGTTAATGTTACTAATGAGAGTACTGATTTATCTACTGATGAAGAAAAAGAAAAGATAAATAAAGAGAATACTGATAATAAAGATATGCTAGAAGAAATGAAGAAAGTACTTGAAGGTAATGTAGAAGAAGTTAAACTTACTAATAAGTTAAAGAGCCACCCAGTATGTTTAACTACTACTGGAGAAGTATCTACATCAATGGAGAAAGTTATTAATGCTATGCCTACTGATGAAAAGATTAAAGCAAATGAGGTACTTGAAATTAATGCTAGTCATAAGATAGTAGATAAATTAAAAGATTTATATAAAAATAATAAAGATGAGTTTACTAAATACACAAAGGTTATTTATTATGAAGCAAGATTAATCGAAGGACTTCCTATCGATAATCCTACGGAGTTATCTAATCTTATGTGTGATATAATGGCAAATAAATAATATAATTTTAAAGGAGATGATTTGTATGTTGCCAAGTAGATTATTTTTTGATGATAGTTTTTTCAAAGGAGATGAAAGTATTAAGAGTGATATCTATGAAAAAGATGGTAATATTGTTCTAGAGATGGAAGCTCCAGGATATACTAAAGATGATATAGATATTTCTATTGATAAGGGTACATTATCTATTTCTTTTGAAAAAGAAGAAGAGGATGAAGAAAATAAGAAATATCTTCATCGTGAAAGAAAAAGTTATAGTAAAGTTTCTAGAAGCTTTTATCTAGGAGATATTGATGAAGAAGATATTGATGCTAGTTTTAAGAATGGTATCTTAGTAGTTAGTGCTCCTAAAAAGAAAGAAATAGAAACTAAGAAAACTATTAGTATTAAAGATTCTGAATAAGAGTCTTTTTTCTTTTTGGTATCCCTCTAAGCCTAAGTCTTAGAGGGTTAACTAAAGCCTTAAAACATAAGTCTTTAGTTAAAGTATCATTCATACGCATCATATATAAGCAGTTAGCTTATAGAAAATAAAGATATATTTGACAAAATTACTACTTTACTATATAATAGTTGGTGTTTATAGGAGGATATTATGGCTTATTATTTAACCATAAAGAAGAAAGATACTTATATTCCTATTGATATTGAGAGTCTTACTTGTTTTACTAAGTTATCTAAATATAAAAGTGGTGGTTATAGTTTAGAAGAAATTGATAGATGTACTATGAGTTATATTAATGAATATTTCTTTAAAGAGGATCTATATAAGGCTGGGTTAATTGAATTAGAGGATATTGCTAGAGAACTTACGATTAGATATAAAAAAGATAATTCTTATGAATTAGTAAGAAATGGTATACCTTATAGGAGAACTAAAAATTATTTTGATTTATATGGTTTAAAGTTTATATTACTTAGCAAACAAAAAGATTATATTTTTTTAGAAAAACTAGTATCATATTATCGTAATAGTTATATGAATAATATTAATGTATCTAAGATTAGATTTTGTATGGAATCTGGGAAAAGAGAACTGTTAAATGTTACATTAGGAGAATTTTATATGAGAGAAGTTACTAAATATGATTCTACTACTGGGGAAGTTAAAATTAATTATAAATATTTTCATGATTTAGCTATGTTTATTTATAATTATGATATTAAATTAGAAAAAGAACAACTTGGTATTACTAAAGAAGAAGATAAAATGGAAAGAGAACTAACTTTTGAGTATTTAAAAAAATCGTTAAGTGGAGATTTAGTTGAACCTAAAAAGAAAGTAAAATCTAAAGATTTAGAAGGTCAAATTAGTATTTTTTAGACTAATTACTTGACCTTCTTTTTTTATTTGTGTTATACTTTATATGGTGAATATAAATGGAAGAAAAAAAGAAAAGAATTGACGAGTTAGTAGAAATAATTAATAAGGCTAGTTATGAATATTATCTTAATGATAGTCCTTCAATTACTGATCAGGAGTATGATGATTATTATAGTGAGTTACTTAGATTAGAAGAAGCATATCCTGAATTAAAAAGAGAAGATTCTCCTACGATAAGAGTTGGAGGAGAGGCTCTTAGTAAATTTGAAAAGGTAGAACATAAGACACCAATGTTATCTTTTGATGATATTTTTAATGAAGATGAAATAATTGCTTTTGATGAAAGAATTAGAAAGAGTATTAATAATCCTACTTATACTGTAGAGCCTAAGATGGATGGTTTATCTGGATCGTTAATATATGAAAAGGGATTGTTAGTTAGAGTAGCTACTCGTGGTAATGGTTTAGTAGGTGAAAATATTACCGCTAATGGGAAAACGATTAAATCTATTCCTCTTAGATTAAAAAAAGATATTGATATTGAAGTAAGAGGAGAAATATATATGAGTAAGGCCTCTTTTGAGAAGGCTAATAAGGAAAGAGAAGCAAATGGGGAGGCTTTATTTGCTAATCCTAGAAATGCTGCGGCAGGTTCTGTTAGACAATTAGATAGTAAGATTACAGCTAAAAGGAATTTAGATTTTATGGCTTACTTTATACCTAATCCTAAAGATTATGGTATAAAGACACAAGATGAATCATTAAAGTTTTTAAGAGAACTTGGTTTTGTTACTAATTATAAATTAAATACTATTGCTTCTAATGCTGAAGAAATAATAAGGGATATCAAAGCACTAGGAGAAATTAGAAAGAGTCTTCCTTATGAGATTGATGGTGTTGTTCTTAAAGTAAATAATCTTGAAGATGAAGATAGACTTGGTTATACTGCTAGAGTTCCGAGATGGGGGATAGCTTATAAATTTCCAGCTGAGGAAGTACTTACTACTTTAAAAGAAATTAAATTTACTGTTGGGAGAACTGGTAAAATTACCCCAAATGCTATTTTTTCACCAGTTCATGTAGCGGGTTCTCTTATTTCTAAAGCAACATTACATAATGAAGACTATTGTATAGCTAAAGATGTTAGAGTAGGAGATACTATCTCTATTAGAAAAGCGGGAGATGTTATTCCAGAAGTAGTTAGAGTTCTTAAAGAAAGAAGAAATGGTACTGAAAAGAAATTTCAAATGTTAGAGTATTGTCCTATTTGTCATACTAAGATTGTTAGAAAGGATACTGAGGCTGACTACTATTGTCCTAATGAAATGTGTCCGGCGAGAAAGATTGAAAATATAATTCATTTTGCTAGTAGAGAAGCTATGAATATTGATGGTCTTGGTGAATCGATAATTGAAGATTTATATAATGAAAACTTTATTACTAATATTACTGATATATATGATATTGATAAATATGAAGAAGAGTTAATGAATTTAGAAGGTTATGGTAAGAAGAAAATAGATAATTTAAAGAGTGCTATTAAAAATAGTAAGAATAACTCTTTAGAAAGATTAATATTTGGTCTTGGTATTAGAAATGTTGGAGCTAAGACTGCTAAGGTATTAGCTAAGTATTATAAGACTTTGGATAATTTAATGACTGCTAGTTATGAAGAGTTAGTTAATATAAGTGATATTGGAGACATTATTGCTAAGAGTATAATTAGTTACTTTAGTAATGAAGATAATAAAAATATTATTACTAAGTTAAAACAACTAGGAGTAAATACTACATATATTAATAATTCTGGATATGAAGAAAAGGATGAATTTAAAGGTAAGACTTTTGTTTTAACTGGTAGTTTGGTTAATATTACTAGAGATAAGGCTAGTGAAATTATTGAATCACTAGGAGGTAAAGTATCATCATCAGTTAGTTCAAATACTTCTGTTGTTGTAGTAGGAGATTCTCCTGGTAGTAAATATGATAAAGCTTTAACTTTAGGTATTCTGATATGGCAAGAAGATGAATTTTTAGATAAGATAGAGAATTAGTCTCTATCTTTTTGTGTATTTTATAAATATATTACATATAATTTAATAGGTGATACGATGACTAAAATAGATAATTTTAAATCATTTGTAAGAAGAAATCCTAATTTAATTACTTATGTTAGAGAAAAGAATACTTCATGGCAGGAGTTATATGAATTATATGATTTATATGGGGATGATTCTACTATTTGGAATAAATATTTAAATAAAGAAGAAAAAGGGGCCAAAGAATCTTCTAACAATAATCCTTTAAATAATATTTTAACGATGGCTAAGAATATTGATGCTGATAAATTACAAGATAGTTTAACTTCAATACAGAAGGCTGTTGATTTATTTGGAGGTCTTCTAGTAAAAGATAAGGATACTTCTACTAAGAGTGATTACTTACCTAGACCGGTATATAAAAGGTTTGATGATTAATGACTATTGAGATTCAACTAAAGATATCTTCTGACCCTATGTTAATTAGATTTATTAGAGAATATCCTATTTGGTATAAATATTTAAATAGAAATCCAGACTTATTTAATAATATGGTTCAAGATATGAAAGAAAAGTATAAACTAACTACTAGTGACCGTATTAATAATGCTTTAAACAGCATCAGCATGTTACAAAGTTTAATCGATGTATTAAAATAAAAATACCAAGAATTTTAGTATTATCTTGGTATTAATTTTTAAATCTAAGTTTTTCATTTGATATATTAAATAACATTCCTATTAATATCATATATGATAGAAGTGAAGATCCTCCATAAGATATAAATGGTAAAGTTATACCCATAATTGGTAAAAGACCAATTGTCATACTGATATTTTGTATTTGTTGGAAGAGAAGGACGGCGATTATTCCTCCGACTGTAAATTTATCACATGCATCATTAGTCTTCTCTGCTAGTGAGATAATATTAATATCAAAATATATAAGTAATGATATTAAACATAATACTCCAATAAAGCCAAAGTTAGAGGCAAATACGGCAAAGATAAAATCTGTTTGCATCTCTGGAAAATAAATAGGAGTATGATTAAAGCCGTGTCCTAGACTACCAGCTGATCCGATAGCGGTAAGACTATTGGTAAGTTGTAGTCCGCTAGAATTAGACCAATTTAATATTCTATCCATTCGGTAGAAGAAACTTGTACCAAATATTTTAATAAATAAATCATCATTTAGGAAATATATTCCTAGGAAGATACTACCTAATACTAGTATTATTGAAATCGTAGCTATAAACCATCTGCTTTTAAAGCCTGCGGTAAATAACATTACTATTGTTATGATAAAATATATGAGTACTGCTCCTGTATCTGGTTCTATAAAGGTAAGTACTGAAGGTATACCTACTACTATTAAGACTTTAATTAGAAATTTAAATTCTTCCATCATATCATTACTTCTTCTTTCGGCATTAAAGTCACCTATCATTCTTGATAATGTTATTATTAAGAATATTTTCATAAATTCTGATGGTTGGAAACTACCGATATAGGGTATTATAAACCAACACTTGGCATTGTTAATAGGAGTTCCTATAAATAATACTAGTATTAAGAGGAGGACTCCTATAATATATAATATATAAGCATTATTATATAAGAATTTATTACCGAATAGCATCATTACAAAGGCTATTATAAAGCCTATTGTATACCATAGTATTTGTTTTAAATATAGATTTTGTAAATCACTTGGAAGTAAACTTTTTGTACAATATATTGTTATAACACTAATTATCATAAATAATATAAGTGGTATTAGTATGTTTTTTTCTACTTTAAATTTTGATTCTTTTTGCATTTTTATCACTCTCTTAATTATAATACCACAAATATTAAAAATAATAAATATAAATAAAGATATTTTCATATAATCTAATAGAGGTGATATAAATTGAGTGAACTACCTAGAATGTATCATAATAAGATAGATAAAGATTTAAATAACAATGAAAGGGTATTTTCTACTTTAGATAGTAATAATATATATACTAATAGTTTTATTAATAATAGAAATAATTTAACTGTAGAACAGAAGATTGTTAATATTTTTAATTCTCCTAATTATATCTATAAAATAGATGTTGTAATAGTAACTGATAACAATAAAGTTATTAAGAGAATTATTGGTAAGAATAAGAATAATTTAATTACTATGGATAATGAATATATACCTATAAATACTATTAGAGATATTTATATTAATAAATAAATATTTCTTTTTTTCTTTTCCACGCGGGCTTTAAGTAAACTTAAATTTTCCGTGGTATTTTTGAACCTATAGTTTCAAAAATAAAATCTTGTAAACTATTGTAAAATAAGCCATAAAATGATAGAATAGTAGTGGCAATAAAGAAGTGGTGATAACTATGAATAATAATAAAATAAATTTATATGATCATAATGAAGAGACTTCTAGTAAAATATTGGATGCCTTTAATAAAGATGAGAAAAGAGTAGCAATCGTCCAAGCAACAGGTACAGGTAAATCTTATGTAGCATTAAATTTACTACTTAAATACAAAGATAAAAAAGCACTATACATTGTACCATCCAATGCTATTATAGAACATCTTAAAGAAATAATAAGTAAAAATAATTTAAGTATAGAAAAAGACTTTCCTAACTTAGAATTTAGAACTTATCAAAGTCTAATTAATTTATCTAGAGAAGAATTATCTAAATTAGATATCGATCTATTAGTAACAGATGAACTTCATCATCTTGGTGCACCAGTATGGGGTAAAAGAATAACTGATATAGTAGAAACTCACCATGATATGTTATTATTTGGTATGACTGCTTATGCAGTAAGAGATAGATCAACATCTTATGAAAGAGATATGACTAATCCTGAAACTGATGAGTTATTTTCTGGTAAAGTAGTTAGTTATTATGACTTATGTGATGCTATGATTGATGGTGTACTACCTAAACCAATATATAAAGCAGCCTATATTAATCTAGAATCTTTTGCTGAAGAACTAGAAAAATATTTAAATAATCCTAAATTATCTAAGAAAGATTATTTAGAATGTAAGAAATTAATCGAAGACGCTAAGAGACAAATAACTAAAGTACCAGGAATCAAAGAAATGGTAAGAAAAAACATTAAACCAAATGGTAAATATATTTACTTTTGTCCACCTTTATCTGAAGAAAATAGAAATGATATTGATACAATTATGAATGAAGTAAGAGAATGGTTTAGTGATTATGATGTTGAATTCTATAAAACAACAAGTAAAGACCAAGAACAAGGTAAGCAAAATAGAGATGCCTTTTATAATGATTTAGATTTAGATGGCAACAGTACCAAACATAGGTTAAGAATAATGTTCGCTATAAATCAATATAATGAAGGTGTTCATGCACCAGGAGTAGATGGTGTCATACTAGGTAGATCAACATCTTCAGATATTGTCTTTTTTGAGCAAATAGGTAGAGCCCTTTCAGTAAAAGAAAACACTAAAGAAAGATACGAAGAATATCAAAATCTATCCAGAAATGAATTACTAGAAATAGCTAAAAAGCAAAATACTGAAGTAATATCAAACATGACTAAAGACGAATTAATAGAACACCTATTATCACCAGTTATAATAGACTTAACCAATAACATCGAATATATAGAAGAATTAGAAAATAATCTAAAAGATAGAGTAAAAGAAATACAAAAATCATCGGGTCATAACAAAAGAGAAATAAAGATAAGAGACTTAAATTTTGATATAATGGTAGAAAATAGAGACCTATTTGAAATATTAAGATATGTTAGAGATAGATTAAGACCAGATACCTGGGAATTAAATTATTCGCTTGCCAAAGCATATTTTGAAAAAAATGGTAATCTTGAAATAAAGCAAAATTTTAAAACACTAAATGGAATAGATTATGATGAAAAAGGCTATAATTTAGGAATATGGATGAATAATCAACGTCAAGCATATAAAAAATGTAAATTATCTAAGGATAGAGCAGAATTATTAGAAAAGATAGGAATGCGTTTTGAGACTAGAGATAATGATGAAGTATGGAATCAAATGTATACTTTAGCAGAAATGTATTTTAAAAAGTATGGTAATCTTGAGATATCAAGAAAATTTAAAACACTAAATGGAACAGATGAAGATAAAAATGGTTATAGTTTAGGAATATGGTTAATCACTCAACGCAAGGCGTATAAGAAAGGAAAATTACCAAAAGAAAGAATAGAATTATCAAAACAAATAGGAATGCGTTTTGAAAATGTTTTAAATATTATTGATTGGAATGAAGCGTATATGCTTGCAGAAATCTATTTTGAAAAATATGATGATCTCGAGATACCGCAAAAATTTAAAACACTAAATGGAATAGATTATGATGAAAATGGTTATAATTTAGGAACATGGATTAATAGGCAACGTCAAGCATATAAGAAAGGAAAATTACCAAAAGAAAGAATAGAATTATTAGAAAAGATAGGAATGCGTTTTGAGACTAGAGATAATGATGAAGTATGGAATCAAATGTATACTTTAGCAGAAATGTATTTTAAAAAGTTTGGTAATCTTGAAATAAAGCAAAATTTTAAAACACTAAATGGAATAGATTATGACAAAAATGGTTATAAATTAGGAAAATGGCTAACCAATCAACGACAAGCATATAAAAAAGAAAAACTATCTAAAGAAAAAATAGAGTTATTAGAAAAAATAAGAATGCGATTTGGAAATGTTCTTAATATTATTGGTTGGACTAAGATGTATCTACTTGCAGAAACTTATTTTAAAAACTATGGTAATCTTGAGATATCAAAAAAATTTAAAACGCTAAATGGAATAGATTATGACGAAAATGGTTATAATTTTGGAATATGGTTAATCAATCAACGTCAAGCATATAAAAAATGTAAATTATCTAAGGATAGAATAGAATTATTAGAAAAGATAGGAATGCGTTTTGAGACTAAAGATAATGATGAAGTATGGACTCAAATGTATACTTTAGCAGAAACATATTTTAAAGAATATGGTAATCTTGAGATACCTTCTAAATTTAAAACACTAAATGGAACAGATGAAGACGAAAATGGTTATAGTTTAGGAATATGGTTAATCAATCAACGTCAAATGTATAAAAAAGGAAAATTATCAAAAGAAAGAATAGAATTATTAAAACAAATAGGAATGCGTTTTGAAATTGTTCATAATATTGTTGATTGGGCTGAAATGTATATGCTTGCAGAAATCTATTTTAAAAAATATGGTAGTCTTGAAATAAAGCAAAATTTTAAAACATTAAATGGGATAGATTATGACGAAAATGGTTATAATTTTGGAATATGGTTAATCAATCAACGTCAAATGTATAAAAAGGGAAAATTATCAAAAGAAAGAATAGAATTATTAAAACAAATAGGAATGCGTTTTGAGACTAGAGATAATGATGAAGTATGGAATCAAATGTATATGCTTGCAGAATTATATTTTAAAGAATATGGTAATCTTGAGATACCTTCTAGATTTAAAACACTAAATGGAACAGATGAAGATGAAAATGGTTATAATTTAGGACAATGGCAAAGTTGGCAACGTAAAATGTATAAAAAAGGAAAATTATCACCAGAAAGAAAAGAACTATTGGATCAAATAGGGATGATATGGGAAATAAGAAAAAGAAAAGATAAAAAACAAGAATTATGTAATGAATATTTAATACCATATGATGAGGTAGAAAATATATCTTATAATGAGTTGTATGTTAAGACAATGTATTTATTAGATAACAATATAGATATAATAATTGATGGTAAATTAAATCCTATATATAATATGAGTAATACTAATATGCAAGTTACTTATGGAGTATCACTAGAAGAATTAATAGAAAAGTATAAAAAGAAAGAAAAGGAAAAGTAGGAGGTTTATATGGAATATTTAGGAATAGTAAAAGAAGTATTTATACCAGAATGTGTAGATATACTAAAAAATGATAAAATAGGATTCAAAGTATATGTCTATGATTTAGATAAAGAAATAACTATAATTGAAGAACAAGATGAATATAACATCGATATTCATAGGGAAGACGAAGTAATAGTTATTGAAGAAGATGAAGAATATAGTATAATATTAAATGATGGTGATTAGAATGAATAATAATAATAAACTAAATTTATACGAACATAATGAAGAGACATCTAATAAAGTAATTGATGCTTTTAACAAAGATGAAAAAAGGGTAGCAATTGTGCAAGCTACTGGTACAGGTAAGTCTTATGTAGCATTAAATTTACTATTTAAATATAAAGATAAAAAAGCGTTATATATTGTACCATCTAATGCTATTATAGAACATCTTAAAGAAATAATAAGTAAAAACAATTTAAGTATAGAAAAAGATTTTCCTAACTTAGAATTTAGAACTTATCAAAGTCTAATTAATTTATCTAGAGAAGAATTATCCGAATTAAATATTGATTTATTAGTAACAGATGAACTTCATCATCTTGGTGCACCAGTATGGGGTAAGAGAATAACTGATATAGTAGAAACTCACCCAGATATGTTATTATTCGGTATGACTGCTTATACAGTAAGAGATAGAGCAACAGCCTATGAAAGAGATATGACAAACCCTGCAACAGATGAATTATTTTCTGGTAAAGTAGTTAGTTATTATGACTTATGTGATGCTATGATTGATGGTGTACTCCCTAAACCAATATATAAAGCAGCCTATATTAATCTAGAATCTTTTGCTGAAGAACTAGAAAAAAATTTAAATAATCCTAAATTATCTAAGAAAGATTATTTAGAATGCAAGAAATTAATTGAAGACGCTAAGAGACAAATAACTAAAGCACCTGGTATTAAAGAAATGGTAAGAAAAAATATTAAACCAAATGGTAAATATATTTACTTTTGTCCACCTTTATCTGAAGAAAATAGAAATGATATTGATACAATTATGAATGAAGTAAGAGAATGGTTTAGTGATTATGATGTTGAATTATATAAAACAACGAGTAAAGAGAAGGTACAAGGTGAAAAGAATAGAGATGCCTTTTATAATGATTTAGATCTAGATGGTAACAGTACCAAACATAAATTAAGAATAATGTTTGCTATAAATCAGTATAACGAAGGCGTTCATGCACCAGGAGTAGATGGTGTCATATTAGGCAGATCAACATCATCAGATATTGTCTTCTTTGAACAAATAGGTAGAGCTCTTTCAGTAAAAGAAAACACTAAAGAAAAATATGAAGAATATCAAAATCTATCTAGAAGTGAATTATTAGAAATAGCTAAAAAACAAAATACCCAAGTAACATCAAATATGACTAAAGATGAAATAATAGAAAGACTGTTGTCACCAGTTATAATAGATTTAACTAATAATATTGAATATATAGAAGAATTAGAAAATAATCTAAAAGATAGAGTAAAAGAAATACAAAAATCCTTAGGTCACAATAAAAGAGAAATAAAGATAAGAAATTTAAATTTCGATATAATGGTAGAAAATAGAGATTTATTTGAAGTATTAAGATATGTTAGGGATAGATTAAGGCCTAATACATGGGAATTAAATTATTCACTTGCTAAAATATATTTTAAAGAATATGGTAATCTTGAAATAAAGCAAAATTTTAAAACACTAAATGGAATAGATTATGACGAAAATGGTTATAAATTAGGAAAATGGCTAACCAATCAACGACAAGCATATAAAAAAGAAAAACTATCTAAAGAAAAAATAGAGTTATTAGAAAAAATAAGAATGCGATTTGGAAATGTTCTTAATATTATTGGTTGGACTAAGATGTATCTACTTGCAGAAACTTATTTTAAAAACTATGGTAATCTTGAGATACCTTCTAGATTTAAAACATTAAATGGAACAGATGAAGACGAAAATGGTTATAGTTTAGGAATATGGTTAATCAATCAACGTCAAATGTATAAAAAAGGAAAATTAT
>CAKPIH010000034.1 GCA_934162325.1 uncultured Bacilli bacterium | reverse complement strand
ATTTATTTTCTTTATAAGTAATATCCTTATCAATAATATCTTTATCAGTAATATCTAACCAGTAACTACTATCATCATTTTTTTCAGTAGCATATTGTTCTGCTGCTTCTTTAATACTATTTATACTTATAGTAAGTGACTTATTTTTAGAATTATTAAAAGCATCAATAATACCATAAGTAGAAAAACCTAAAATTAATCCTATTATAAGTATTACTGCCAGTAGTTCTATTAACGTATATCCTTTTCTATTTAATTTCATATCTATCACCTACCATTAACTTAATTATACAATAAATAAAAAGAAGTAGCAAGACTTAAATTCTAATTGGATTAAAATCTACTTCTACATCTATCTTATTATTATTTTTATACATATCAATAATAAAATTTAAAGTACTAATTAAATTATCTTCTTTTTGATATTTAATAATAATCTGATAATGATAAATATTATTTATCTTAAATGCACTACTAGTAGTAGGACCAAGTATAATTGAATTACCAAGTTTACTTCTTAAATAATTACCTATCTTATTAGCTTCTTTAAATCCTCCTTCATAATCTCTTGAAGATATACTAACTAATGCTAAATAATAATATGGAGGATATTTAAGCATCTTTCTAATACTCATTTCTTCCTTATAAAATTTTAAATAATCATGATTTTTAGCTAACATAATACTATAATGATCAGGATTATAAGTTTGAATAATAACTTCTCCCTTTGAAGTACTTCTGCCCGCTCTTCCTGCTACTTGCGAAAGTAACTGAAAAGTATTTTCACTAGCTCTAAAATCCGGAGCCATAAGTGAAGAATCTACTGATACTACACCTACTAAAGTAACAAGAGGAAAATCAAGTCCCTTAGCAATCATCTGGGTACCAATTAAAATATCATATTTATGCTCACCAAAGTCATCAATAATCTTCTGATGTTCTCCTTTTTTACTAGTAGTATCAACATCCATTCTAACTATTCTAGCTTTAAATAATTTATTTAATTCTTCTTCTAATTTCTCAGTACCAAGTCCAAAATCTCTTAACTTACCTCCACATTTAGGACATACCTTACTAGGTACTTTAGAATTACCACAGTAATGACATTTTAAATTATTACTTGTCTTATGATAAGTATAAGTAACATCACACTTAGGACACTTCTCAGTATAACCACATTCCCTGCAACTAATAACACTAGAGTATCCTCTTCTATTAAGTAGAATAATACTTTGTTCCTTTCTATCTAGTTTTTCTTTAATCTTACACTTCAAAGAATCAGATAAAATAAAATTACCCTTCTTAACTTCTTCTTTCATATCGATAATTTCAACATTAGGCATTGTACTACTACTAGGTCTTTTAGATAATACTAATAATTTATATACTTTATTGCCTGCTCTAGCAAAAGATTCCAAACTAGGAGTAGCACTTCCCATAACTACTGGACATTTATGATATTTACTTCTAAGAATAGCAATATCTTTAGCATTATATCTAGGATGATTCTCTTGTTTATAACTACTAGTATGTTCTTCATCTATTATAATAACTCCAATATTATTAAAAGGAACAAAGATAGCACTTCTCGTACCAATAACAATCTTAGCTTCTCCAGTAGTTATCTTTCTATATTCATCATATCTCTCAGTATCAGATAATTTAGAATGTAATACTGCTACTACATCACCAAATCTCGATATAAACTTTCCTACTACTTGAGGAGTTAAACTAATTTCTGGTACTAACATAATTGCTTCTTTATCTAGTTTTAAAGCCTCTTCAATAATACTCATATATACTTCTGTTTTACCAGAACCAGTAACCCCATATAATAAATAAGTATTAGCTTCTCCAAAAGAATTAACTACTATATCTTTAGCCTTTTCTTGTTCTTCATTTAATACTACCCTTTTATAATTGCTTATCCCTGTATAAGCATATCTTTTATCTTCTTCTAAATATATTTCTCCAAGTCCATTTTTAATAATAGTATTAATAGTACTAGACATCTTAGTAATAAGAACATCTCCCTCTTTTAACTTACAAAGTAAATTAACTTGTCCTTCATACTTGCAACTACTAATATATTTATCTATTTCTTCAATACTCTTAGTTCTTCTTAAATATTTATTATATTTAATCTTAATATTAGTATTAACTTTAGCTTTTAAAGCCTTAGGAAGCATTACTTGATAAGCACTAACAAGTGAACATAATAAATGCTTACTCATATATTTACCAAGTAGTAACATCTCTTTATTAAGTACTGGCCTATCATCTACTACATCACTAATATCTTTAATCTTACTCTTATCATAATCAGTATCATTAAGAATATTCATAACAAACCCTTCTAATTCCATCTTACCAAAAGGTATTCTAACTCTAATACCAATCTTAATATTATCTCTAAATACTTCTGGTACCGAATATACATAATACTGATCTACTGCTTTAGCACTAATTTGTGTTAATACTTCTACATACATACTAATATCACCTAATAACTATTATACTAAAAACTATCTCTAAAGTACATATCTTTTTATCAAAAAAAACATCACTATAACCATATTAAAAGATTATAATAATGTTTCATTTTAATTATTTAAATTATTAAATTCATCGATAACATCTAATATTTTATATATACCAGTATGAGGATTAGAAGATAATAAATCTTCATTATTCTTAATAATTTGCTCATCAATACCTTCAGCAGTCTCTCTAGCATTAATAGTCTTTTCTTTAATTACTTTATACATATCCATACTCTCAGTATATGTACCATTTAAACTTTGTAATTCTTTTTTTACTTCTTTACTTGTCTGAAACATTAATCTATTACTACGATAATGCATTACATACCAGATTTCAAAAGTAGGAGCAGAAGTAATTATTTCTATATTATTATCAATACATTTTTGTTCTATCTTTTTTATTTCACTTATTCGTTTCTTATCTAAATCAGTATCTAATACTAGAAAAATTCTATAGTTATCTTCTGAAACAATATCCTCATTATGTATATATTTTAATAAATCTTCTAACATACCTTCAGGATCAGTACTATTACCAGTAGAAAACTGAATTCTTAAATTTCTATTAGTATGATTTCTAAAATAATAATATTCAGAAGACTTTTTTCCACCTTCCGAGCAGATAACAATTAAAGGTTTTTTCTTATTTTGTCTTAATTGTCTTCTAGCCATAAATCAATATCTCTTATAAATGGAATAGCTCCATATCTACCATTTATATAACCTTTTTGAATATTTTCATCTTTTCTAACTGAGAACGAATCAAGTGGATATAAATCTGAAACTCCATTGTCTGGATTTTTTTCTGTAAACCATATCTGGTCTCTTCTTAATAACTCTAAGTTTAATAAATTAGTAGCATGAGTAGTAAATATCAGCTGACTATTAGCCTTATTAATTTCTTTATTATTAAATAACTTAACTATAAATTCTACCAACGCCGGATGCATACTTCTTTCTAATTCATCTACTATAATAACTTTAGTAGATTCAAATGCTCTTTTCAAAAATGGTGCAAAAGCAAATAAAACTCTAGTACCAGATGATTCTTCAGTAAAATTCAATTTATAAGTATGCATATTATTATTATCATCTATAACTTCATGTTCAAGTTCTATATTAACATTTTTAATTTTAAATTTTTCACCATTTCTTCTAAGTGATGGAACAAGCATATCCATCATAGTATTATCCATTTCTTTTTCTTCATAATCAACATTTATATCTTTTATTAATATATCAGCTTCTCTTAATAATTTTAAAGCAAACTCTTTTAAATTTTCTTCATCTTTGCTATAATCAATTAAATCTCTATCCATAATATTATTAAAAGAATCATAAGTATCTATAACATTAGCAAACCATAAATAAGCATCTTTTGTCTTATCATAATTCCATGTAGTAGCAGTAGCTAAAAATAACTTATTTTCGGTATTATTCGTCGCTAATGCTTCTAATTTATTCTTATCATCACTAAATTCATAATTATTAGTTTTAGTTCTTGTAAAAATATTTGTAGGTTTCTGAGTATAATAAGCATCTAATATTTCATCATATACTTTATTTTCATCAGTACTAAAGAAATATCTATATTTAACATTATTCATAATAAATATAAATTCAAATTCACTTGGCTCTTCTTTACTTATCTCATCAAATAAAAATGGTTTTATAAAATTCCACTTTCCTCCTACTGGTATTAAACTTGAGTTTCTTACCATTAATATAGCACAAGTAATAGCTTTCAATATATTTGATTTACCTGAAGCATTTGCCCCATATATAGTAGAAGTCTTAAGTAACTCTAAATTATTTATAAATACTACATTATCTAAGTTTTCATCACCAATACCTTTTTCCATAGATAATGTTACTTTATTTTTAAAAGATAAAAAATTCTTAACACTAAATTCTATAAGCATTCCTCTCTCCTCCTATAGATATTATATACCAAAAATATCAAAAAGTACACTTATTTTTACTATTTTTGTGATTTTTTCACAAATATTTAAATAATAATTACTATTTTAAGATTATTTTTTTTATTTTATCATTATTAAGATATATTTTAAAAAGATAATTATACCATCTCTTTATCAAAAAAGTATTAACCCCAAATATAATAAATATGGTTGATATCTTGTTGTTAGACTACCTTTAGGCTAACAACAACACTCTAATACTAAGAATTAGAGTGAAAGAAAAAGAGAAACTATTTCTCTTTAATATATCTATAACCATCATAAGTAATCATATTCCTACTAAAAATAATCTTATTCTGAATAATATTATTAATATTACTAATATAATCACTATCAATATCCCCACTATATTTACCATTAAGACTATTATATCTACCCCTATCAGTAATCCAAGATAAATTATCTAAAATAACCATACCCTCACTATTAGATAAAAGATCAGAACCTGCAAATAATCTAGAATCATATCTAATATCAAATAAATTATATATCGTAGGTAAAACATCAATAGGCATACCAGTCTTACTAATATTAACATTCTTCATCTCACTATTATATATCACAAGAGAATTATGATTAATCTCAAATAACTCATCTCTCTTATAACTAGATAATTCATTAATCTCATCTAAATCTAACCCATAAGGATAATGATCCGCTAGCATGACAATTACCGTATCCTTAAGAATACCCTTATCATCTAACTTCTTAATTAAGCTTTCCATCGCCCTATCAAGTTCAATCTGTGTAGCAAGATAAGCCTTAGCCTTATCACTATAATCTAAGTCTTTAACCATATCCCAATTCTTACTAACAATACTATTACTCTCTTTATCATAATCAAGATGTCCTGATACCGTCATATAATAAGTCATAAAAGGCCCATCATTATCAATATAATCATTAATACTAGTATTAATCATCTCAATATCACTCTCAGGCCACATATTACAGTTAATATCAAGTCCCATATTACATGCCTTAAAATTATCAAAACCTAAAGACTTAAGATATTTATATCTATTCTGAAAATAACCATTATGAGCATGATAAGCATAAGTATTATATCCTTTATCTTTAAATACAGTAGCTAGTCCATAAGGAAAACTATTCTCACCACTCTTCCACTTAGTCAAAGTAGCATAATTAGGATATAACCCCGTAAGAGACTGAGCTTCTCCTCCAATTGTCGATAAATAATAAGGTACATAAAAATTATCAAAAGTAAACCCATTATGAATAAGCTTATATAAAGTAGGAGTCCTCTTCTCATCTATTCCAATCTCACTATAAGATTCTGCTACTACAAAGATAAGATTCTTATTCTCAAACATCCCACTATATTTATTCTTACTAGTACCAGGATTATCTTCAATATATTTCTTAATATCCTTATTTAATTTATCACTATCTAAATTCAAATCAAGAATATTCTTATCATAAACAAATAATTCACTAGTATCATCATTCTCTTCATAATTAACTTCAATTACCTTATCATCAAACCCAAATATATTCCTATATATATCTAACCCCGTACTAGATAATACTCCCATCTTTTGAATACTAAGAGGAATATTATTTGTATTATAATATAAATCATATAAAGAAATATCACTACTATTCTTAGTACTATTAATATATAGTCTATAAGATAAGAAAGATAAAGGAATAAGAATAATATAACCAAATAAATACTTCTTATTACCCTTTATATCAAAATCAAGTTTTCTTCTAAAAACAATAAGTAAAATAAAAGGTAAAAAGAACAACACCAGATAGTGGATATTACTAACAATAACCTTAATAGTCTCTCCAGCAAACCCCATAGCCTGATCAGATAACTTAAAGCAATCTAAAGAAAAGAAAGTCTGTAAGAAAGCCTTAAATATCGTCTCTAAAGCAAACCAAAAACAAAAAATAAAATAAATAATATAACCAAATATTCTATTTACCTTCTCACTCCATATAGTCATTAAAATAGTCATAACAAAAGAAACAAATAAAGAATATATAAGTATACTAAGTACTTCACCCTTAGAATAAATATCAAAAGAGATGAGAGCAAATACCATCTCAAAAAATATTAACACCAAATAATTCATTCCATTAATCTTTAATATTTTCTTCATCTTACCCTTCACCTCTAATAAGTATATTATTTCTTTTTATAATTATTATAAAATTCTTCTTTTAATTCTAAGAATCTATCTTCTTTAATAGCTTCTCTTATCTCTTCCATAATTCTAATTAAAAATCTTAAATTATGAATAGATAAAAGTCTTTGACCTAAAGTCTCATCTGCTACTAGTAGATGTCTAATATAAGCCTTAGTATAATTCTTACAGCATTTGCAGTCACAACTTTCATCTACTGGAGTAAAATCTTCTTTATACTTAGCATTTCTTAAATTAATCTTACCATCTCTAGTAAAAGCATGACCATGTCTAGCAAGACGAGTAGGAAGTACACAATCAAACATATCTACTCCTCTTTCTACCCCTTCAAATAAATCAGTAGGTTCTCCTACTCCCATTAAATATCTAGGTTTATCTTCTGGTAAATATTTAATACCATATTCAATCATCTTATACATCGTCGGTTTATCTTCTCCTACTGAAGTACCACCAATAGAATAACCATCAAAGTCAAGTTTAACAGTCTCTTTACAAGACCATTCTCTTAAATCTTCAAATTCTCCTCCCTGTACAATACCAAATAAACTTTGATTAGGATTATTAAAAACAGCCTTTCCTCTCTTAGCCCATCTAATAGTTCTCTCAACACTATTCTTCATATATTCATGCGTTACAGGATATGGAGGACATTCATCAAAACTCATAGCAATATCACTATCTAATTTATTTTGAATCTCAATACTCTTCTCAGGTGTCAAGAATAATCTCTCTCCATTAATATGACTCTTAAACACTACTCCCTCTTCACTAATATCTTTAGGTTTAGCTAAACTAAATACCTGAAAACCACCACAATCAGTAAGAATAGGACCATCATAATTCATAAACTTATGAAGTCCTCCTGATTTAGCAACAATATCTTCTCCTGGTCTAAGCCATAAATGATAAGTATTAGATAATATAACACCTGCTCCTATCTCTTTAATTTCTTCTGGATCAAGAGTCTTAACCGTAGCCTGAGTACCTACTGGCATAAACATTGGAGTCTCAAACTTACCATAATTAGTCTCTAACGTTCCATATCTAGCCTTAGTATCTTTATCTTTATGTAATAATGTATATTTAACTTTCATAATACCGCCTCATTTCTTACTAATTATATCAAATATAACAATTAAAGTAAAGAAAAAAAGTACCATTAAAGTACTCCTTATTCATGTATTTTCTTCATAAGTAAAGTAACATCTTTTACTTCTACATTAGAAGTATTAATATCTCCCGTTAGATTAGTCATAACCTCAAGTATCGTATCTTCTTCAAATCTAAATAAAATATTCTTACTAAAATACATCTTACTAATATCACCAAGAAGTAATTCAAAAGTTAAATCTTTAACTGCCGCTCCTGTACTATCTACTAAATAAAAACTACCACCATGAGTATTATCTACCCCATCAATATATCCTGATAAATCAATTTCATAAATACCTGGTACTACTTCTACTTCAGTATTATTAGGAACAATAAAATATTCACTAGGTTCTGGTACTAACCAAGTCTCATTAATAATCATTGCCTCTACATCATTAGTATCATTATAACTAGCAAAGAATATCCCTTCAGTACTACTACTAGGAGTCTCTCCCCTCTCTCCTTGAGGTCCCGTAGGACCAATTAAACCCTGTGGTCCCGTAGGCCCAGTCATCCCAATAATAACAGGATTACATATACATTTCTTATCTCTTTCTATCTTATCATAAGGATTCATACTATCCCTCCCTATAATAATCTATGTAATAATAATATTTAAGTAATTATTATCGTTTACATTCTTTCTCCTTTCATGAAATGCCAAGGTCATTTCATGTCATTTCTAGCCTATAGTCTAGAAATGAATATCATCCATATCTATTATATTCACAGTGAATACCTAAAAGAAAGAAAAGAACTTTGTCACTGAGGATAATGATATTAAATATCCTGTTCCAAACGTCCTAAACGGGCAGTGATACAAGTTCTTTTCACTACTGATTATAGCAGAATATTGTTTTAATGTCAAAACATAAAACCATATGAGCAAGATAGCAAAGCTTGTTCATACCATAGAAAAATTAAGTTTACTTAAGGTTGAAATGGCAAAAAAAAGACACTCAAATGAGTATCTTTAATTTAATTATTCAATAATTTCAGTAACTGAACCAGCACCAACAGTGTGTCCACCTTCTCTAATAGAGAATTTAGTACCATTTTCAACTGCGATTGGAGCAATTAATTCAACTGTCATAGTAACATTGTCACCAGGCATAACCATTTCAGTTCCTTCTGGTAATGTAACTACACCAGTAACGTCAGTAGTTCTGAAATAGAATTGAGGTCTGTAGTTTGTAAAGAATGGAGTATGTCTTCCACCTTCTTCTTTAGAAAGTACATAAACTTGTGCTTTGAATTTTTTATGTGGATGAACTGTTCCAGGTTTAGCAAGAACTTGTCCTCTTTCAACTTCACTTCTGTCGATTCCTCTTAATAATACACCAGCATTATCTCCAGCTTCAGCATAGTCAAGTTGTTTTCTAAACATTTCAATACCAGTAACTACTGTTTTCTTAGTATCTTTTAAACCAACGATTTCAACTTCATCATTAAGTTTTAATTGTCCTCTTTCAACTCTACCAGTAACAACTGTTCCTCTACCAGTAATAGTAAATACGTCTTCAATTGACATTAAGAATGGTTTGTCATTATCTCTTTCAGGAGTTGGAATCCATTCATCAACAGCATCCATTAAGTCTTCAATAGCCTTAACATACTTAGGATCTCCTTCAAGAGCTTTAAGAGCAGAACCTCTAATGATTGGAGTATTGTCTCCATCAAATCCATATTCAGTAAGTAATTCTCTTACTTCCATTTCAACTAGGTCTAATAATTCTTCATCATCAACCATATCACATTTATTTAAGAATACAACCATTCTAGGTACACCAACTTGTCTAGCAAGTAAGATGTGCTCTCTTGTTTGAGCCATAGGACCATCAGTTGCAGCAATAACTAGGATTGCTCCATCCATTTGAGCAGCACCAGTAATCATGTTTTTAACATAGTCTGCATGTCCTGGACAGTCAACGTGAGCATAGTGTCTCTTTTCAGTTTGGTATTCAACGTGTGCAGTGTTGATTGTAATACCTCTTTCTCTTTCTTCTGGAGCTTTATCGATATTTGCATAATCCATGAATTCAGCTCCGCCTTTAGCTGCTAAAACTTTTGTAATAGCGGCAGTTAATGTTGTTTTACCATGGTCAACGTGGCCAATTGTACCAATGTTAACGTGTGGTTTTGAACGATCAAATTTAGCTTTTGCCATTTTAATTTCCTCTCTTTCTTTAATATTACAATATATATTTTATCATATTATTGTATTTTTTCAAGTGTTTTTACTAATTTCCACCATTTTTTTTGATGATTTCATCAGCAATTGATTTTGGAACTTCTTCATAATGGTCAAGTTCCATTACATAGTTACCTCTACCTTGAGTAGAACTTCTTAAACTAGTAGCATAACCAAACATTTCAGCAAGTGGTACCATCGCAGTAAATGCAATAGCATTTCCTCTTGATTCTTGTCCTTGTGGTTTACCTCTTCTTGCTGTTAAGTCACCTATTACAGCACCAGTATATTCATCTGGAGCAGTAACTACTACTTTCATTATTGGTTCAAGTAGTACAGGTTTACATTTGTTTTTAGCTTCTTTTAAAGCAAGTGATGCTGCAATCTTAAATGCCATTTCAGATGAGTCTACATCATGGTATGATCCATCAAATAATGTAGCCTTAACATCTACCATAGGGTATCCTGCTAGAATACCAGTTTGCATAGCATCTTGTAATCCTTTATCGATAACTGAGATGTATTCACGAGGAACAACACCACCAACAATGTTATCAACAAATTCATAACCTTTCTCAGGATTTGGTTCAAATCTAATCCAAACATGTCCATATTGTCCACGTCCACCAGATTGTTTAATATGTTTACCTTCACACTCACCAGTTTGTGTAATAGTTTCTCTATAAGCAACCATTGGAGCACCAACAGTAGCTTCAACATTAAATTCTCTTCTCATTCTATCTACGATAATATCAAGGTGTAACTCACCCATACCAGAGATAGTAGTTTGACCAGTTTCAGGATCAGTATGCATTCTAAATGTTGGATCTTCTTCAGCAAGTTTTTGAAGGGCAATACCCATCTTTTCTTGGTCTGCTTTAGTTTTAGGTTCAACAGCCTGAGTAATAACAGGTTCAGGGAATTCCATACCTTTCATGATAACAGGTTTCTTCTCATCACATAGAGTATCAGCAGTTGTAGTATTCTTAAGACCTACAGCAGCTCCAATTTCACCAGCATATATTTCTGGAATCTCTTCTCTATGATTAGCATGCATTAGTAGTATTCTACCAATTCTTTCCTTAACATCTTTAGTAGAGTTAAGTACATAAGAACCACTCTTTAAAGTACCAGAATATACTCTAAAGAAAGTAAGTCTTCCTACGAATGGATCAGTAGCAATCTTAAATGCTAATGCAGTAAATGGTTCAGAATCAGATGGATGTCTAAGTACTACATTTCCTTTAGGATCAGTACATTCAATAGAAGGAATATCAGTAGGAGCAGGTAAATAATCAACAACAGCATCAAGAAGTAACTTAATACCCATATTACCTAAAGCAGTTCCACACATAACAGGGAAGAATTCTGCCTTTAATACACCCTTTCTGATAGCTTTCTTAAGTTCTTCTACACCTATTTCTTCACCATCTAAATATTTCATCATTAAATCTTCATCAAAATCAGCAGCAGCTTCAATTAATATATTTCTATATTCTACTGCTTTATCCTTCATATCTTCAGGAATCTCAATCTCAGTATAATCTTCAGCTTGTTTACCATCAAAGTGATATGCTTTCATAGTAACTAGATCAATTACACCATTAAAATCAGATTCAGCTCCAATAGGAAGTTCCATAGCAGCAGTATTTGCTCCTAATCTATCTTTAATAGTACCTAAACTAAAATAGAAATCAGCTCCCATTTTATCCATCTTATTAGCAAAGATAATTCTAGGTACACCATATTCATTTGCTTGTCTCCATACTGTTTCACTTTGAGGTTCAACACCTGCTTGAGCATCAATAAGTAAAACAGCACCATCAAGTACTCTAAGACTTCTTTGAACTTCAATAGTAAAGTCAACGTGTCCTGGAGTATCAATTATATTAAATCTATAACCCTTCCAGAATGCAGTAGTAGCGGCACTAGTAATAGTAATACCTCTCTCTTGTTCTTGCTCCATCCAGTCCATTTGTGATGCACCATCGTGTGTTTCACCGATTTTATGTATCTTATGAGTATGGAACAATATTCTTTCAGTACAAGTAGTTTTACCTGCATCAATATGGGCCATGATTCCAATATTTCTTGTATGTTCTAAGCTTATTTCACGAGCCATAATTCATTTTCCTTTCATTTATTAATTTATTACAGTAATAATTACCATCTATAATGAGCAAATGCTTTATTAGCTTCTGCCATCTTATGTGTATCTTCTTTCTTCTTAACTGATGCACCAGTTCCATTTGAAGCATCAATAATTTCATTAGCAAGATTTTCAGCCATAGAATGACCATTTCTAAGTCTTGCATATTGAGCTAGCCATCTAAATGCTAAAGCTTGAGCTCTATCAGGTTTAACTTCAACTGGTACTTGGTAGTTAGCTCCACCAACTCTTCTTGATTTAACTTCAAGAGCAGGTTTAATATTATTCATAGCCTTTTCAAATACTACCATAGCCTCTTCGCCAGTCTTTTCTTTAACTATATCAAAAGCATCATATATAATGTTTTGTGCAGTACCTTTTTTACCATCTTTCATAATGTGGTTAACTAATTTAGTAACTACTTTAGAATTATATATAGGATCCGCTAATACATCTCTTTTAGTTGCTCTTCTCTTTCTCATAGTCTAAATCCTCCTTCCATTAATATTATTTATTATTTAATTATTTCTTTTCTCTTTTAGCACCATATTTACTTCTACCTTGTTTTCTATTTTGAACTCCAGCAGTATCTAAAGTACCTCTAATGATGTGATATCTAACACCGATTAAGTCTTTTACTCTACCACCTCTAATTAAAACAACGCTGTGCTCTTGTAAATTATGTCCAATTCCTGGAATATAGCAAGTAACTTCCATACCATTAGATAATCTAACTCTGGCATATTTTCTTAATGCTGAGTTTGGTTTCTTAGGTGTTGTAGTACCAACTCTTGTACATACTCCTCTTTTTTGAGGTGATACTTGTACAGTTTGTTTCTTTTGAATACTATTCTTTCCTACTAATAATACTGGAGATTTACTCTTTCTTACTTTCTTACTTCTAGGTTTCTTAGTTAATTGGTTAATTGTAGGCATTTTCTCACTCCTTTCTTACACATATCCTGGTGTTTCATTTTTTATATTTAATATAAGTTTTGTCCATGACAAAACCTAAAAATACCAGCAACAATAATATATCATTTTTAAAAATATTAGTCAAGTATTTTTTAAATATTTCCTCTCTATTCTATGTAAATTTATTAAAATAATACTACCTTTCATGAAAATCCAAGGTATTTTCATGTCATT
>CAKPIH010000033.1 GCA_934162325.1 uncultured Bacilli bacterium | reverse complement strand
TTCTAAATAATCTTTTATACCATTAGCGGATAAAGTAGCACATTTAATTCTTGATGGTTGTTTACTAGTATCATCAAAAGCAAGTAATTCTTTAAGTACATCTTTATCATATTCTTCTTCATTAATCATCTTAAGATAATTATCAATTAAATAAATACCTTCTTCCTTAGTTTTACCCACTAGCATATTAGCTAAAATATTAGTAGAAGATATACTAATAACACAAGCTTCTCCTTCAAAAGAAATATCTTTAATAATATTATTTTCTATCTTTAAATAAATATCTAAATTATCAATACAACTAACATTTCTTGTATTAATCTTAACATAATCTTCATTACTAGTATGTTTCATATTAGGATTCTGATAATTATCTAAAATAATACTTCTTTTTAAATCTCTATCCATTATAATATTTCCTTCCATATATTACTACTATTCTTAAGTACATTAATAAGTAAATCAATTTCTTCCTTATTATTATAGAAACTTAAACTAATTCTAACAGTATTACTAATATTAAATACATTATCAAGAATTTTAGCACAATGATTACCTGCTCTAACACATATATTATATTTATCTAAGTAAATAGCGGCATCTTGAGCAAATACTCCTTTAATATTAAATGCTACAATATTAGTATCAACATCTTTATTATATACTTCAATAAAGTCTAGTTTATTAAGTTCATTAATTAAGTATCTTCTAAGATCTTTTTCATATTTATTAATTTTATCCATACCTATATTATTTAAATATTGAATAGCAGCACTAAGACCTAATACTCCCTCTATATTAGGAGTACCTCCTTCTAGTCTAGTAGGAATTTCTCTAAGTTCAACATAACCATCTTTAGTAAATATAGCATTCATACCACCACCATAGTTCATAGGAGTAATCTTATCAAGTAAATCAAATTTAGCATATAAAACTCCAACCCCAGTAGGTCCATACATCTTATGCCCTGAAAAAGCCATAAAATCTATATCATCTTTTTGAACATCAATCTTCTTATGAGGAATACCCTGAGCAGCATCTACTACTACTAAAATATTATTATCATGGGCTATCTTACTAATTTCTTTAATAGGTCTTTCATCTCCTACAACATTAGTAACATAAGCAAGTGATACAACTTTAGTCTTATTAGTAATACTCTTTTTAAAATTATCAATAGTAACTTCATGATTTTCATTTAAAGGAATATATTTAACTTTGATACCAATTTCTTTTTGTAAAATAAACCACGGAAGAATATTTGAAGCATGTTCACTAAGTGTAATTAATACTTCATCATCTTTCTTAAGATAATTCTTAAAAAAGCCTGTAACTATCATATTCATTCCATTAGTAGTACCACTAGTAAAAACGATTTCTGAGTTTTCTTTGGCATTTATAAAATTTTTAATTTCTTCTCTTGTACTTTCATATAAATTATCAACAATAGCACTAGTTTTATAGTCTCCTCTATGTGCATTAGCAGTATATTCATCATAGTATTTACAAATAGCATCTCTAACACATTTAGGTTTTAAAGTAGTAGCACCATTATCAAAGTAAACAATATTATTAGAAAGCATTGCAAAATCATCTCTATGCATTTATTCACCTCCAATCGAATCTAAAATACTAAGTATTCTTTCCATATTTTCCATATCAGGATTAATATTAGAAAGTATCATACCTTTAATAATTAATTTAACAGAATCATTATATGATATACCTCTACTCATCAAATAGAATAAATCTTCTTCATTAATACTACCAATAGTAGAACTATGAATAGCGGTAACATCTTCTTCACTAATAAACATATTAGGATTAACTCTATTATCAGAATCACCTAAAGTAACAATCTTTGTACTTTGATTTAAGTAGCAGTCCTTAATACCATTATCAACATAACTATTAATATCAAAGTAATTAGAACTATTTTCTTTAGCTACAATTCTATTAAATACATCACTACTAGTATTATTATCTAAATGATAAACATTAATTTTATAAAAATTATCATTATTACTAATACTAGAAAAATTATATTTAATATTAGCTCCTCTTTTATTTAAACTAATATTAACTACTTCATTACATTTATTATTATAATAAAATTTACTTATTATTAAAGAAGAAGCCATATCTAAATTATACTTAATATTAAAATTAATATCATTATTATTAGAATATTCAAATAAATGAATACATTTATTATTATTAACGTTAATACATAAACTTACATTATTACAATCTATATAATCAATAAAATAATTACCATTATGATTAAAATTAATACTATTATCATTAATTTCTACATCATCACTAACAAATGGAATAATTTTATTGTTTACTACTTTTATTTTATTCATTATTAACCTCTTTAGTTATAACATTTTCCTTATTTAAATATTTATTGTATCCATTTTTTTCAATATCATTAGCAAGAGAATAGTCTCCTGTTTCAAGAATCTTACCTTTACTCATAACATGAACAAAATCAGGTTTTAAATATTCTAATATTTTAGGATGATGTGTAATAATTAAAATAGATGTATTAGGATTTTCTTCTTTATATTTTTTAATATTTTCTCCTACTATTCTTAAACTATCAACATCAAGACCAGAGTCTAATTCATCTAAAATAATAAACTTAGGAGTCAATAATTTAATTTGAAGTACTTCATTTTTCTTTTTTTCACCACCAGAAAAACTAACATTAAGACTTCTATGAATTAAATCTTTATTCATAGAAAGTTCTTCTGCACCTTTTTCACATTTTAATATAAAGTCATATAAACCAATCCTTTTATTATTAACACTTCCAATAGCAGTTCTTAAAAAGTCTTGATTACTTACTCCTTCAATTTCCATAGGATACTGCATAGCAAGAAAAATACCTTTTTTAGCTCTTTCATCAGTGGATAGTACCATTAAATTATCTCCATTAAAAGTCATTTCGCCATTAAGAACTTTATAATTAGGATCTCCCATAATTACTCTTGATAAAGTTGACTTACCAACGCCATTAGGGCCCATAATAGTATGTATTTCACCATCGTTAATAATTAAATTAAAATCCTTTAAAATAATCTTGTTATCAGTAGCTACTTCTAAGTTATTAATTTTAAACATAACAATACCTCATTTCTTTATAATTATATCACTTTTTTAATTATTTTAAAATAATTATATAAAAAAAGGTATAAATAAATATTCATACCTTTAATCATTAATATAGTCTTTTAAATATTGCGCTCTACTTGGATGCTTAAGTTTTCTTAAGGCTTTTGATTCAACTTGTCTAATTCTTTCTCTAGTGACACCAAAAATAGCGCCAACTTCTTCTAATGTCATAGATTTACCACCATTAATGCCATATCTATATTCTAGTACCTTTCTTTCTCTAGGAGTAAGAAAAGATAAAACTTCGATAAGAGATTCCCTCAAAGAATTATTAAAATTGATTTCTTCAGGTCCAGGAGCAGTACTTGGAATAAAATCTCTTAAATAACTATCATCTTCCTCATTTATAGTAACATCTAGGGAAGTTGGTTCAATAGCAGTTTTTTTCATTTCTTCGATTTTTTCTACAGGTACATTCATTCTTTTGGCGATTTCTTCATTAGTAGGTTCTTTTCCAGTTTCCATTACTAATAACTTATGAACATCATTCATTTTTTTGATAGAATCAAACATATGAACAGGAATTCTAATAGTTCTAGATTGATCGGCAATTGCTCTCGTAATAGCTTGTCTAATCCACCAAGTAGCATACGTCGAAAACTTATATCCTTTAGTGTAATCAAACTTTTCTATTGCTTTCATAAGACCAATATTACCTTCTGCTGTCCTATCATCTATATCAAAAGCCGAATTTCTATATTTTTTAGCAACAGACACGACAAGTTTTAAATTACAATTACAAATATATTCCTTAGTATTAAAGAATTTAATAGCGGTTTCTAACTGTTTATTAAAATAATCTTCATCATATTTTTTAGTTTCATTATTGATACTTAAATTTAATTTTTTATTTACTAATTGATAATCAGGAAGAATGATAATATCTTGTTTTTTCTTACCATTAATATTTTCAAATAATTCAATGAATTTTGTTACTGTTTTTTCATCACTACTATCAAAAAATTTTTTTAATTTACATACATACTTCTTAATTTCATATGTATTAATAGAATTTATAAAAACATTAATATCATTTATTACTAAATTAGAATCTTCATCGAAAGAAAAAATTTCTAAACTTTTTTTTGTTTCAGATAATAATGTGAATGCTTTTTTTTCTTCATCTGCAGTAAACACTGGATATTTACTAAATTCCATCATATATGTTTTATATCCATCAGTAGTAGTATAATTTTCATCATAAAATAATTCATCATTACTTTCTAGTGACTTTTCATCTATTTGTTCGTAAAAAAATTGATATTTTTCTTTAATTTCAGTTTTATTTTGAGCAAATGTTAATAAATCACTAAAATATTTATTAATATTAGTTTCTCCAAATTTATCTATAAGCAATATACAATTATCAGTATTTGCTTCAAAATTTTCTAATTTCATAGATATATAAGCAGGATAGTATAAATTTAATATTTTCTTTCTTTCATTTGCTTCAGCTACATCAAAAAGTGAATTAAAGAAATTATTAACATTTTCTTTACCATATTTTTTTATTAGTTCAAGATAAAATTTTAAATCAAACACATCATTTCTTTTTATTTCTTCAGTTATTAATTTATTACTAAAATCCATAAAATAAACCTCCTCTTTAATTGAGTAAATATTTTAACATATAAATAAAAAAAAGTCAAACAAACGTTAATAAATAATTATTTATTAACTTGTTTATACTTTTTAGTTAAATCATCCAATTCATTAATTAACTTATCAGCAGTTTCCCAATCTTTAAGTTTAGCTCCAGAAGCATACTTATGACCACCACCACCATATTTAGCAGCAGTATCATTAACATATGGCCCAACAGATCTAATATTTGCCCTAATTAAGTTGCTTTTAATATCCTCAGATAGGAATATCCATACAGTAATTTCATTAACAAATTTTAAATCATTAATCATATTACCAGCAGCAGCACTATCAACACCATATTCTTTCATAAGCTTATCAGTTATTTTAATATATGCAACACCATTATCAGTTAAAGTAAGATTTTGATAAATATATCCTTCAAATCTAACTTCATTAAGTGGTCTTTGATATAAGTAGCCATATAATCCAGTAAAATCAATATTAGTTTGTTCAAGTAATTTACTAACTAATTTAAATGTTTTAGGAGACGTATAGTCATGTAAGAATCTATCAGTGTCACCAACAATTCCTAAATAAAGTTTTTCACCAACACTTTTACTTAAATTAATTTTATTAGCAAAAGCAAATTCAAGAATTAATTGGCAAGTACTACATGCGTTATCATCAATAACTTCAATATTAGCATACTTATCAATTATTGGATGATGATCAATTTTAATAACATATTCAAAATTATTAATATTTGCTCCATCAATTCTTTTAATATCTGGAGTATCTAGGACAATACACATTGCTTTACTAGTATTTAGATTATCAATCTTATCTTGACTTCCAAAAAACTTAAATCTACTAGCAGGATTACCAACTGTATAAACTTTTTTATCTGGAAAAAGTTCAAGAATAATATTTTTTAAAGCAAATTGAGAACCAAGAGCATCAGGATCCGCACCAATGTGTCTCGCAATTACAATAGTATCATATTTTTTTATTTGTTTAAATATTTGTTTATAAATATTCATAATATTATCCTATTAATCTATATGTGTCTCTAGCTATCATTAACTCTTCATCAGTAGGAACTATATAACATGGAATTTTAGAACCTTCTTTTGTAATTAATCTAAATTCTCCACGAACATCATTAGCTTCTTCATCTAATTCAATTCCAAGTGAAGTTAAACCTTCTATAATTTGTTTTCTAGTCATAATAGAATTTTCTCCGATACCACCAGCAAAACAGATAGCATCGCATCCATCTAATGGACACCATAATTTAGCGATATATCCAACTACTCTATTTACGAATAATTTCTGAGCAAGTTCGCATCTTCTATTACCTGCATTAATACCTTCTTCAATATCTCTCGAATCGCTACTTACTCCAGAAACACCAAGAAGACCACTCTTCTTATTTAAATCATTAAGTACTTCTTCCATAGTCATTCCAGATTCTTTCATCATATAAGGAACTATATATGGATCAATATCACCACTTCTAGTACCCATTACTAAACCAGAATTAGTAGAAAAACTCAAACTAGTATCAAAACACTTACCATCTTTAATACTAAATACTGTACTTCCATTTCCTAAGTGACAAGTAATTAAGTTTACATCTTTTTTACCAAGATAATTTTGCATATACTCGGTAATGTATTGGTGACTTATACCATGAAAGGCATATCTTCTAACACCATATTTTTCATACCATTCATATGGAACAGCATATAGATAATTTTCTTCTGGCATAGTTTGTGGAAAACCAGTATCAAATACAGCAACAGCAGTAGCTTCTGGAATATATTCTTGAAACGCTTCAATTCCCATTAAATTAGCGGGATTATGAAGTGGCGCAAGATGAAATAATTCACGAATAGTATCAGTAACATGCTTATTTATAATAGTACTATCTGCATATTTGTCTCCACCATGAACTACTCTATGACCTACACCTTTAATTTCACTTAAATCTTTAACTATATTATATTTAATTAATTCTTCTGTTAAAATTTTAACAGCATCTTCATGACTTTTTAAAGGTACCTCTTTCTTTATTTTTTCTCCATTAATTTTGATAGTATAAAAACTACCATCAATTCCAATTCTTTCAAATACTCCGCTGATAAGAACTTTTTCACTTGGCATATCAAAACCAGTGAATTTTAAAGAAGAACTACCAGCATTAATTGATAATATAATCATTAAAACACCTCTTTCCTTTTAGTATTATATCAAATTTTTTTCTATTTAGAAAGAAAAATCGTTAATAAATGTAAAAAAGATAGATTTTATATCATTTCTAATAGTTATAAATATCTATCTTTTAAAGTAATAACTAACAATCATTTAATCCATATCATTCATAAGTACTGGAAGGATCTGTTTTTTTCTTGAAACAATACCTTTTAAAAATTCACCTTGTTTAATATTTTTAATACTAAATGATGATTCAAGTACATCTTTTGCTCTGTCACTAAACAATACATAAGTACCATTTTCTAATATATTAGTAATAAATAAACATACAAATAAGTAATTATTACTTTCACAAACAGTATTAAGTAGTTTAACATATTCATCTTTTTCACTCATTACTTCATCAATATCCATAGTAATAACTTGACCAAGTCCAATCTTAGAATTATCAATTGTATAAGTCTTATAATCCTTATATAGAACTTGTTCTCTAGTCATACCCTCTAGTGAAGAACCAGCTTTAATCATTTTACTACCATATACTTTATAATCAACTTTAGCTAGTTTACTAAGTTCACTAACAGCCTCTTTATCAATATCTGTAGTAGTAGGACTAGTAAGAATCAAAGTATCAGATAAAATACCAGATAACATAAGTCCTGCCATAGATTTAGGAATAGCAATTCTATTTTCCTTATATAACTTATAAATAATTGTATTAGTACTACCAACTGGCATATTTCTAAAACTAATAGGCATATTAGTACCAATAGTACCAATATTATGATGGTCAATAATTTCTAAGATATTAGCATCTTCAAGTCCGATAGCGGATTGTTCATAAGAATTATGATCAACTAAAATAACATTCTTTTTACTTCTAAATCCAACATCAGAAAATCTTATAATACCATTACATTTTCCTCTTTTATTAAGTACAGGATAGTAACTATATCTAGTTTTGTTAGCTAATTTAACAAAATCATTAACGTCATCATTTTCATTAACACATAAGATTTTCTCAGTATTAAGAATAGAAGTAACATTATTACATAAATTAAAAATCTTAGTAGTTTCCAAAGTATTATAACTAGTATAAATAATATTAACTTTATTTTTTTTAGCAATTTTTAAATGTTCTTCTTTCATTTTTCCATTACCAATAACCACAATAAGTTTAACTCCAGAATTAACAGCGTATTCTATAATACTATGTCTATCACCAACAATTAAAATATTGTTTTTATTTAAAGTAATTTCTTCCATAAAGGTAGTACTTTTATAAGATGCAACAAGTAGTTCACCTTCAATATTATCGTCAAATCTAAGTATCTCAGTACCTTTGATAACTTCACAAATATTATCATAAGTAGCATCAACATAACTATAATTAAAAGCAAACTGATCTTTAGCAATGTCTTTCATACTAAGAATACCAAGCATATTTTTATCTTTATCAACAACAGGTATTTTACTAATACCAACTTTATTCATTCTAAAATAAGCTTCATATATAGAATCTTTCTCTTTAACAGTATAATTTTTAGTATATTTTAAATCTCTAAGTTTAATATTAACATCATTTAGAAAGATAGGCTCTGGCACATTAAAATAGTTAAGAGCAAATTTAGATTCTAAATTAATAGAACTAAGTACTGCTGGAATGGTATTCATTCCTAATTTATTTTTTAAATAAGATAGTGTAATAGCAGCAGTAACACTATCGGTATCGGGATTTCTATGCCCAAATATATAAACTTTTTCCATTATTAATCACCTCTAATAAATTTCCTTATTTTTTGTTTTATATTCATTAAATAACTCTAAACATCCATCATGATCAAGTTCTAAAAATTCCAAAGTATTTGCGTCTTTATTTTCTAAATACCGATAAATAAAGTCATCTCTAAAGCCAATATCTTCAGCATCTTTTAAATTAGTACCATAATAAACTTTCTTAATATTTGCCCATATAATAGCGGATAAGCACATAGGACAAGGATAACCAGTAGCATATAATATACAATTAGATAAATCATGTGTACCAAGTATTTTTCCTGCCTCTCTAATAGCCATAACTTCTGCATGAGCAGTTGCATCATGTAATTCTAATACCCTATTTGAAGCCACACTAATAATATTACCTTCACTATCAGTAATAACAGCTCCAAAAGGACCACCTTTATTCTCATTCATCGTTCTTCTTGCTTCTTCAATACCAAATTTCATAACATCTTTCATTATTATTCCTCATTTCTATGTTTAGTATGTAAGTATTTTAAAGAAATATCACTACCAACTTCTCCAAAAAAATTATCATATATATCTTTTATATCTGGATTCATTGAAGCACATCTAATTTTCATTCTTTTATCACTTTTATATAAAGCATTCATTCTTTTATTTTTTAAGTTTTTATTTAAAGGAAACACTCTAGGTTGACCTCCACCAGAGATGCAACCACCTTCACAGGTCATAACTTCAATAAAGTCATAATACACTTCTTTATTTTTAATTTTTTCAATTACTTTTCTAGCATCTCCAGTACCATTAATTATAGCTACCTTAATAGGAGTACCATTAATTTTAACTACTGCTTCTTTAACATTTGAAGTTCCTCTAATAGACTTAAAATTAAGAAGTCTACCTTTAGGATATCTTTTATAAAGAATGTGATATACCTCTCTTAAAGTAGCTTCCATAACTCCTCCAGAAGTACCAAAGATAATGCCCCCACTACTTCCTTTACCGAGTAAACTATTATAACTACTATTTTTTAATTTTGCAAGGTTTATTTTTTCTTTTTTTAAATATTTAGCTAGTTCTCTAGTAGTAATAGCAAGATCAATATCGTTATATTTAAGTATTTCCATCTTTTTACTAGTACAAGGAACTATTACAATACTAATAATATCTTCTCTCTTAAGATTATTAATTTTACAAAAATAATTATTAATAACAGAACCCATCATTGATATAGGACTTTTGCAAGTAGATAAGTTATCTAAATATTCAGGATAAAACATTTCACAAAATTTAACCCATGATGGACAGCAACTAGTAAACATTGGTAAATTTTTACTTGTTTTAATTCTATTAACTAGTTCACTTGCTTCTTCCATAACAGTAAGGTCTGCTCCAAAAGTAGTATCAAAAACATAATCAGCACCAATAGTTCTAAGAGCAGTAATCATTTTACCTTCTACATTAGTACCTAATTTCATACCAAACTCTTCTCCTAAACTTACTCTAACAGCAGGAGCAGTTTGCATTACAATAACTTTATTACTATGTAAATATTCATCTAATTTATTTGTTTCATCTTTTTCTGACAAACATTTATTTGGACAAGCTAAAGTACAACTACCACAATAAATACAAGGATAAGTATCATTATTATACCCATATACACCAACATTAAACTTGCAAATATTTTTACATAATCCACATTCATCACACTTATTTTTATCAAATGTAATTGAAGGATTATCTAAAGAAATATTAACTCTCTTATCACTAATATCTTTCATACTACCAACATCCTTATAATCTTATATAAACCATTATATCATTAAAATAGTATTTTTAAAACAAAAATTATTATCTTTTTATGGACACTGTAAGCCATAAATGTCTTACTAGTGGTATAAGAAGCCAAAGTCTTCTTATACTGTATCATCCATACCTAATTTATATAAGCTATAACTATATATAAAAAATCTATCAACAATACCTGTTGATAGACTAAATTCTAGATAGTAGTTCCAAAGTCGCTATTAACATAACTACTACCATATAATAAAAATATAATAGCAATAAAGATAATGACAATAATTGAAAAGCAAAAATATGATCTAGCAAAATTTCTAAGGTTAATATTCTTAGTACCACCAAACGAAAATACTAGTAGTAGAATAAAACCTATAAAAGGAATAGAAAACAAAATTTCATATCCAAAATATCCCCACATAGATATAGGTTTATATTCATAAGGTAAATTCTTATCGTTCATATACATTTCCTCCTATAACAAAATAATAACATATAAAATATAAATATTCAATAAAAAATCTATCAACAATATCTGTTGATAGATAACTTATTTAATAATAGATTTTAATAACTGTATAAAATCTTCTCCCGCTATTCCAGCAGTTTCAATATCAAAGTTAATATTATTATAACTAAATATAGCATAATAATATTTATCTTCACCCATAATCTTAATACCGTTACCATTAATTATAGAATTTTTCATTTCATCAGTATCAATACTAAAGCATCTAAGTCTCTTAGTAGTATCTATTAAAATAAATATATCTATATATTTATTATTACCACCACTATAAATAATATTATATCCATATAATTTATCATATTTACTAGTATCCTCATTGAACAAATAGCATTTAATTATTCCATTTATATTATAGTCATTTGGTACTACAATATCTTTAAGTAAAGGATATATTTTATATAAATCATCAGTAGTTATCTCCTCACTTCTACCATCAATATCTAACTTAGCATTATCAGAGTTGTTGTCAACATTATTAACAATAATAACATCATTATTTTTAACATTACTATCTAATACATTATTTGTACTATTCTTTCTATTTAAAAGAAATACACCAGTCATAGTTATAACTATAGCCATAGGTATTAGACTATATTTAAATATTTTATTCATTTTATTACCTCTTTCCATTTTCTTTCTAATAGAAGTATAATTATTAGTTATATCAAAATCATTTGTTATAACTTTATTTAATTTATCTTCATTATTCATTTTAATCACACTCCTTAAAATATAAGCATAATTCATTTAATGTTCTATAAATAAGATTTTTAATATAAGATTCTTTAGTATTAAGTAATTTGCTAATTTCTTTAATAGTTAATTCTTCTTTATAATATAAATAAAATACTTTTGGAATATCTTGATTCTTTTTCTTTTTAATAAAATTCCATATTGATTTCCACTCTTCATCTTTAATAAGTGAACTTTCAATATCAAATGAAGAATCTATTTTATCTATAATTTCTAAGTCATTATTACCTTTATCAAATAAAGAAATATATCTTATTCTCATAACTAAAGAATAATACTTCTTAATTTTATTAATAGCAATTCCAATTAAATAACTATTAATATTAGTATCATCAATATTTTTCTTATTCATAATTTTCCATAATTCTAAATAAACATCTTGAATAATATCATTTACATCATTAATATTATGACATTTAATAATAATATATCTAAGAGTATTAGAATAAGTTTTTTTATAAAATTCATTAAACTTATCTAGGCTTGTTTGACCAGTCATATTATCACCTACACTATAATTATCCCATATATAAATAAAAAAGTTTCAAAAAAGATACACTTTAATGTAAAATGTATCAACTTTTATTTGTTTTCTAATTGTTCAGTCTCTTTAACTAACTTGTCAAAGTCAGAGATATAATTTTTATCTTGAATAACTTTATATTTTTCATATTCATTTGTGGCTTTTTGGATTGCTTGTTTATGTGATATTTTACCATTACCCTCTAATATATCATAGTGAAATACTTTTAAAGCATTTTCTACTTCATTCTTCCAATCATTCATATACATTGGAATATTTCTTTCTGCATTATTTTCTGCAATATCTAGAAATAAGTTTACTAAGTTATTTAATCCTTTAATTTCTTTTTCATCTAAATAGTTTTTAGCAATAATAACATCTGATTTAAGTATCTTACCATCAGGAGATTTTTCCCAAGTAGTAAGTCCCATATTGTTTTTTCTAGCATCTGCTCTATCATATACAATTTCCGCTGCTGTTTTTCCAGTTATAGCATAGTGAAATTTATTTTGAATAGTTTTATAAAATGTAGAAGCAGTCTCACTATTCCTATCATAATCAATAGAACATTCTGAAAATATATCAGTGATTTTCTGATAAAACATTCTTTCACTTGTTCTAATTAATTTAATTCTCTCTAGTAATCTATTAAAGTATTCTTGATCAGATTTTCTTGCTTTCATAAATCTATCATCATTTAAAGCAAAACCTTGAATCATATAATCTTTAATTATTTTATTAGCCCAAGTTCTAAACTCAATGGCCTTTTTAGAGTTAACTCTAAATCCTATAGAAATAATCATATCTAAATTATAGTACTTTGTATTATAACTTTGTTTACCATCATTACCCATATGTGTAATTTTTGCACATGTGCTATTTTCATTTAATTCATTATCTCTATAGATATTATTAATATGCCTAACAATACCACTTCTATCAATGTTAAAGAGTCCTGCTAATGCCTCTGTATTTAACCAAACATCTTCATCTTGAAGAAGAACTTCAATCTTTGTATTTCCTTCTTCATCATTATAAAATATTATATCTTTTTCATTTCCAATTACTTTATTATTCATTTTTCTTTCCCCCTCCATTATTATTTTAAAAGGCGCCAGCACATAGTTTTTGGCGACACCTCTATTCTATTATTCTAACATTATATTTTTTTCTCTAACTTTTTATAATTTGACTTAAAGTTTAGTAAAGTTTGCATAGCACTTATAACTGCTGAAGATTCAAATATATCTCTTCTATAATACCCATTTGTTAGGTATCCTGTTATTCCATTATCTTTTTTATTACTACTATTACCAAGAATATTTTCAATAACTTTATTTAAAGATTTTCCCTCTTTAACATAATTAAACATATTTTCAGTAATTTGAAGACCGCTTGATTTTCCTATAAATTCATTACCATTTGAATCAAGTATTGAGGCATAAGTAACAATAAAGTATGTATCGTCTATCTGTTCATATCCCCCTTCAATACTTATTAATAAATCAAATGAAATATCATTTTCTATGCAATAATTATATAAACTATGATTTCTGTTTTTTGC
>CAKPIH010000032.1 GCA_934162325.1 uncultured Bacilli bacterium | reverse complement strand
AGCACTTCAGCGCCGAAGATAGTGATTAGTTGCTAAAATAGGTCGTTGCCAATATTTTTTTTATGTCCAAATATCTCTAATTGGAGATATTTGGACTTTTTCTTTTCTTACTTCTATGTTATAATAACAATGGTGATTTTCATGGCAAACGAAATCAGAGAAAGATTTAGAGAAAGAAAGTATTCATATAAAAATAAAAGAAAAAAGATAAAAGAGAATAATGAAGAAATAAAAGCAAAAAATGATGATAGTCCTATAAAAATAGTACTATTTTCTCCTTTTTTAATTTTAGGAATTATTGGAGAAGGTATAGAAAAACTAGGTATTAAAAGTCAGACATATGAAAAAAATGATGATAATAATATAAGCAATACTATTAGCTATACAAAAAGCAACAATGTATCACTAGAAGAAAAAAATAATATTTATGTTAAAAAAGATAATTCAAAAAAAATAGCAACAAATAAAGAACTTAAAACAAATGATATTAAAGTACATTATAAAGAGAATAAACCAATAATAAATGATAATAAATTAGAAAATAAAATTTTATTAAAATTCGGAAAAGAACTAGAAAAATTAAAAAACGAATGTGAAATAGTAGAAAGTGAAGAATATATACTAAATAAATATGAGGATGATAATAGTATATATTTAAAAGCAATTGATATTAATAACAAGATAAATACATTATTAAAAAAACTAGAAAAGATTAATAAAGAATATAAATTATTAAAAAATAATAATCTAATTGAAGAACCATTGTTACTAGATGATAGTTTATTAATTGATGATATAATAAATTATAGAAAAACTTTACAAAAAGAAGAAATTAATAAAATTCCTAAGAAAATAAAATTATTAGAAGAGTATAAATATCTTTATAAAAACTTAGATGAACTAGTTGAAAAAACAGAAAAAATGAAAGAAATAAGTAATAAAAGAGTTCAAGAATTATCTGCAAGAGATAAAAGATATAAAGATGCAAAAAACAAAATAGTAAATTTAGAGGAAGTAGAAAATTGTTGTAATTTAATAATAGAAAAAAACAATAATTATCTTGAAGAATTATCAAAAAAAGTAGATAAAATAAGTGAAAGAAAGTATGTTGAAAGTAAGTTAAAAGGAATGAATGGTTTTTTAACATCAAGTTTAAGATATATTTGGTTGCTTTCACTTACACCACTGCGTGGAATATTACCAGGCATTGGTGCCAGAACAGTAGCAACTAGAAAACTATTACATAACATGTTAAAAAATATGCATTATGAAAAACAAGAAAAAATAATCTATTCATTAGGTAACTATGAAAGTGAAATCAATAACAAAATATATGATATAGATAGTTTGAATTATAATATTGATTTAGCATTAGAAGATGTTCAGAAACTAAAGAAAGAATTTAAAGATTACTTTCTATCATATAGTTTTAAAGAATATGATAAAGCCTACAAAAAAATTGAATTAATTGAAAAAAATATAATTGATAATAAAAATAAAGTATATTTAATTAAAGAAAAATTAATAAAAAGTAAAGAATTAAATAGAAATACTTTGACCAAAGTGAGAAAATTAAATGATAAAAATTAACTTTAATTTCAAATAATGCTTGTAAGAGTAAAAAAAATGTGATATACTTACTTCAGAATAAATGATAGTGGCTATCATTAATATAATTAAGGAGGACTTTTTTATGAATAAAAATTTTATAATTATGAATAAAAATAACAATACTCAAATGCAGGCATCTAGTTTAATAAAGTTTAATTTTAATAACAAAGATTATTTAGTATATTTCATTGATGAAAATGAAGAAAATAAACAAATTTTTGTATCTAGATTAATTTTAAATTCAGAAGGTAAATATTTTATTGATAATATTATGCCGGAAGAGAAAGCAAAATTAAGTGAAATTGTATATAATATTGTTATTTTAATTCCAACTAATAATCAAAAAGGTGAGGCGGCAGATAAACTATTAAGTAGTTTAACAGAAAAATATACGTTATCATTAAGTAATGATGTTCCAACATTAGGTGAACAAGAGTATTATAATAACTGTTCTATAGCAATAACTAGTAAAGAACTAGTAGCATTAGCAGAAGTTTTTTATAATACTAATTTAAAAGTTGAAGAACCAGTGTTAAAAACATCAGAGGTACCAACTTGGGAAATTCCATCAAGTAATGAAGTGGTACAACCAGTTGAACAATCAGTTAGCACTGTACCTATTTTTACTTCTGCAGAAAATGAAAATACATCATCACCAGAAGTAAAAGCTGAGGAACCAATGGTAAATGAGACACCTGTTGTTGAACCAATACCACCAGTAGTAAATAATAATAGCCAAGCAACAAATGTAATTCCTAACACTACTGAAGAAATGCCTGCTAATACATTAAATAACAATTTGACAAATAATAGTATTAATAATAATGTTAATAATGTATTACCAGAAAATAATATGCCAAATCCACAAGCAGAAAAATTAGCAATTGTTTCAGATCCAAGTTTAGCAAGTATTACTGGAACAGCACCTATAGCTGGACAACCTAATGTAGCAAAATTAAATAACAAAGGAAAAGCTAATGTAAAATATATCATTATTGGTACAATATGTATATTGTTAGCAATAGCTGTAGTAGTAGTTGCATACATATTAATTCAGAAAAAAACTACTGGGGTTTAGAATATATACAACCACAATAGTTTTGTCTATACAAATTATATTTATTAGATAATAAGATGGATGATTTATATCCATCCTTTTTTTTGAAATCAGAATATAACCATTTAATATTATATTTATTTTCAAGTTCTTTTCCATAATTATTAATCCATTCGGCGTTTTTGTAAGGACTTACTGATAAAGTAGTACAAAAGAAATCATAATCGTTCTCTTTAGCTAAGATAGCCGTTTTTTCCATTCTTAAGTAATAGCACACTTTACATCTATTACCTCTTTCAGGTTCCTTTTCTAATCCTTTAATGCATTCATTATAATAATCATTATCATAGTCACAATCAATAATATCAACACAATTAACTTTATCAATTTCATTAATTAACTTTATTTGTTCTTCCTTCCTTTTTAGGTATTCATCATATGGAAAAATATTCGGATTATAATAAAGAATAGTAATATCAAAGTATTTTGTTAAATAGCTAATTACATAACTACTACAAGGTCCACAACAACTATGTAATAGTAGTTTCTTTTTACCATTTAAATTATTTAAAATATTTTCGCACATAGCACTATAATTTTCTTTCATTTTCTCACCTCGAATAAGCAACAATATTATAGCATAGAATTAAAAAAAAATCATATAATTTCTTGAAAAGTAAAAAAAATATGATACAATATAAAAGGAGGTACCAAATGAAAAAAGAAAAAGAAATACCATTAAAAAATTATATATTATTATCAATAGTATTAATATTAACAATAGTAGTAGTAATTAATTTATTTTTATGGAAAAACACCTATGAAAAAAGCAAATTACAAACACCAATTCTTGATGATTATTTGTTAGTTATTAATTATAACGAATTAAATAATTACTTAGTAGAAAATAAAGATGCAATTATATATGTATCAGAATTAAATGATGAGAGTATAAGATTATTTGAAAATAAATTTAAAAATATTATAAATAAAAATAATTTGAATAATAAAATATTATATTTAGATTTAACCGAAGAGTTAAAAGAAAGCAACATAGTAAAAGAAATAAATAAGAAATATGGTAAGAAAATGACTGAAGTTCCTACAATAGTAATAATTAAAGATGGAAAAATATCAAGTTCTTATAATATAAAAGAAAATAATTATAACATTAAATTGTTAGAAAAATACCTAGAAAAGGAAGATGTAATAAATGATTAATGTAGTTTTGTATGAACCAGAAATACCAGAAAATACAGGAAATATAATGAGAACATGTGCTGGTACAAATAGTTATTTACATTTAATAGAGCCACTTGGATTTGTAATGGATGAAAAAAGAATAAAAAGAAGTGGAGTAAATTATATAGATAAAGTACATTACCAAAGATATATAGATTTTGAAGATTTTAAAAATAAAAACAAAGGAGAATATTATTACTTTACTAGATATGGAACAAAAGCATATAGTGAGATAGACTTTTCAGATAAAAATAAAAATTATTATTTAATATTTGGAAAAGAAAGTACAGGAATACCAAAAGAAATACTTCATAATAATTTAGATAAATGCTATCGAATACCAACCAGTGAGAATATTAGAGCATTAAATCTATCTAACTGTGTAGCATTAATAACATATGAAGCATTAAGACAACAAAATTTTCCGAATTTATTAAGAAGTGATCCTTTTAAAGGAGAAGATTATCTAAAAAAAGAAGATGGCCTTAATCAATAAAGCCATTCTTTTTTAATTTATCAATAATTTTATCAGTAGATACATCTCCTTCAATTCTAGTAGCGGTCGTCTTTTCCTCTCCATTTTTAATAAATATAGTAACAGGAGTACTACCATCAAAACTAATTAAATTATTAAATTTTTCTAAGTCAGTTTTAGTATACTTATCAATATCAGTATAGTAAATATTAATTTTATATTTATTAGTTACTTTTCTAAGTTTAGGTTTATAATCATTACAATGAGAACAAGTGGTACGAGAAATACAAACTACGAAATCTTCTTTATTTTCAATTTTAGTTGCTAATTCATTATAATTCAGTTCAACTAAACCATTATCACTACTATTAAATAATAAATATCCTATTCCTACACCAAGTATAATAATTGTAATAATTATAATTATATTTTTTTTATTTTTCATAACATCACCAAAATAATAATATCACTTTTTAATAAAAAATGCAAAAAATTCTTTTAAATTAAGCAAAAAAATGATATAATTCATTATAGAATAGGACAAGGTGAGATATATGAAAAAAAATATATATCAATCGATAATTATATTAATACTATTTTTGAGTATTCCATATATAAAAGCTGATTGTACTACCGAGGAAATAAAAGAATTAAAAAAAGAAACAAAACAAATTAAAATAATATATGAACACATTGATAATGCAACTACAGAAGAAGGTGGTACTGACTATAACAAGTTTAGTGTAGATATAGTAAATATTCCAGATAACTATTACATTATAGTTGATGATGGCTTAAATTATAAGAAAGAGCCACAAAATAATAAAGTTAATGTGATATTAAGTAATGGATCATGGGCTATATATATATATTCTAATAAATGTGAATCAGAAATAGATACAATAAGATTTAAATTACCAAGATTTAATATATATTCTTTAGATCCTTTATGTGAAGGAGTTGATGGAGAAAAATTTCCATTATGTGGTAAATATTATGAATATGATGTTAGTTATGATAGTTTTAAACAAAGAGTAGAACATTATCGTACTACAAATAATATAAAAAAATCAAATAATAGTAATGACACAGAAAATAAAAAAAATTATTTTGAAATAATAATAAATTATCTAAATAAATATAAATTATATATAATAAGTGGTGTAGGAGTAATTATATTAATTACAGTAATAACTATTATTATTAAAAAGAGAAGAAATAGAGGTGTATTAAAATGAAAAAAAAGATATTATTATTTTTATTCATTATAATTGCATCTTTATCATTCTCAACAAAAGTAAAAGCGGAAACAGGTAGGTGTGGAACAGTAAGGTATGATGTAACAAGTCTAAATATTAGAGATGAAAAAATTACGTTCACTGGATGGGCTTTTATAAGTTGTACACAAAATTATACAGATTATAAAGGAGGAGATTCGAGTATAACTAAAAGTGGTGGTGGCCAAAAGATTAAGATTAGAGCTATTGATGATGATGATAATCAAATTGGTAGAGCAATAGAAGTGAATGGTTCGATAGTAGATGGTATAAATTATAATTTTTATTGTCAACAATATTATTTTAAAAAAGAAAAAGTCGAATGTGAAGATGCATATAATGGTATTTTTCCTGCTTCAGGATGGGATAACAAATGTACTGATGACCAAGATGCAAGTCAATGTCTTTATCAAAATGTTGGCTTTTCTATAGAATTTAATACATCAGAATGGAATGTTAAAGATGGTACTCAAGTTCGATTTCAAATAGCAGTTACTAATAGAGATTATCAAAGTAAATATAGCAGAAGTTATTCAGAGTGGGAAACACTTTCAATAAATAAGGAAGTTAAACCTGATATAAAAAATAATCCTAATATAGAAATAGTAAAAAATAGTTCGGGTGAGTCAGTAGAAGTTATAACAAATGAAGGTATATTTAGAGATATAAATGGAAATTATGTAATAGAAAAATCAGATGGAACGCCTGGGAGTTGTTCTAAATTAAGAAAGGACTTTGCAAATTGTGATCCATACTCATGGAGCGACGCGGTAGAAGGAGAGGTATATAAAATATCATCATTTAATAATAAAGTTTTTAGCAATGGATATTCTTCCTCAACAGAAAATAATTTTAAAATACTTGGTAAGACTAAGACGTACTCACCAGGAAGGTATATGGTGCATGTAGAAAAAGGATGGCGTAATAATCAAAAAAGATATCCTGGAAATGATAGAGAAATGGTATTATATGCATCATGGGTAAAGCCAACTGGAGAATTTGCTATAAAAGTATATAATGATAAAAAATGTGAACCAAGTAAACCAAACATAAAGGCAGCATGTAATAGTTCTAGTCCATCATTTTCAAGTACGTGTGAAAAATTAACTGTTAAAACAAATGACATAAATGGTGAAACAAAATCAAAAGCAAACGTAAGAATATCGCAAACTGGAACAATAACAACAATATTAACGCCAACAAATACATATGCTGGTGGTGGATTTAAATTTGGTATAATGTATTACAATACCATATCTTGGAGTTTAGTAAACCAATATAAAGGTACACCAGAAGATATTACTAAAGAAATGCAAGCAAAGTTAAAAGAAAATTTTGTAGATGGCTTTGGACTAACGGATGTCAAGTTTGGTAATGAACAAATACCTGATGATTATTTTAAACAAAACATAAAGTGCACAGAAACAGGCAGTTTTACTAATGGAAATACTTTGACAACAACATGTATAGTATATTTACCAAACTCAGTATTAGAAAAATATACTGGGAAAGTAACATATAAACAAGGCGATAATCTCGGCCTAAATAACAAATATTACACTCCAATAGATTGGAATAGTAATAAAAAGTATGAAGTAGTGGCTACCATAACTGGTATGGATAGATTAAAAGAATCATCTGTAAAAGCAGATAGTAAAGATAAAAATAAAGTTTGGACAGGAACATGGGAGTATACATTAAATGGCTCTAAAGATAATTGTGATATTAATTTGTATCCATTATATGGACAACCTACAGGAGGTAAGAAAAATCTTAAATATATATTTATATATAGGCCAATAGATTTAAATAATCCATTTCCTAATAGAAATCCAGGTATGAATTGGTATGATTGGTATAATATAGAAAGAAATAAAGAAAGATTAGAAAGTTCTTACAATAGAGAACAATATTCTATTACATTAGATGGTAATTTAACTAGTGAAATAAAAAAATATAATAGAAATGAATTGACAAAGGGTGGCTATTTTGATTGGAAAACAATTGAAAATGGACAAAGTTCATTTATTGATAAATATTTTGATAAGAAAAGAGATAACATAGTAGGTGATAATTCATGAAATGGTCTACAGTAACAGTAGGAGTAATGATTTTAGGAATAATAGGAGTTTCAATAATACTATTATTTCAACAATTAACTACTACTAATGAAAATGATTATTATTTATTAAAAGAAATCACCGAAGCCGCTATGGTTGATTCGATTGACATTTCATATTATAGAGAAACAGGAAAACTTAAAATAGTAAGAGAAAAATTTGTTGAAAATTTCACTAGAAGATTTGCAGAGTCTACTCTAATAATTGGTACAAAATATACAATAAAGTTTTTTGATATAATGGAAGAACCACCTAAAGTATCAGTAAGAATAGATACAGGAATAGATAATTATAAAATATATAATACTAGTGGTAATTATGAAGTATTAAATCAATTAACTGGAATATTTGAATATGTTGGCAAAAGTGATAATGGAAAGACAATATCAGGAGAAGAAAATCCATATGAAAAGAAGAAAAAAGAAATGACATACTATTCAATAGTAAAGAAAAGTAATGCTACCAATAAATATGACGCAACATTAGAATTAAATATACCTGATGAATTAGTTTCAGGTAAAATAAAAAATGTAACATTATCAAATGTAGAATATAAAGATTCAAGTAATTTAACTCAAGAAGAGTTAAATATGGCAATATTGCAAAGAGACATATATTTTAAAAATGCTAATGATGATTATGATTATTTTTTAACACTTGCAAACATAGAAAAAAACATGTATAATAAAGATAGCATAAATATAGATAAGCAGAATAAGCAAGTAACAATTAAAAGTCTTACAAGTGCCGAAAAAGAATATGCGATAATAAAATACATAGTAACATGGCAATATGAAGAATATAAATATAAATTAAGTTAAAGAAAATAAAAAGGAGGAAAATTATGAATAACTTAAAAGCTTCAATGAAAAAATTTCTTGGTAACAAGAATACTGTTACCATATTAGGTATTATAGTATGTTTAGTAGTACTATATGTAGGGTATAATTATCGTATTAATTCAAAAGTAGAATTAGTACAAGTACCATATGCAAGGGAGACAATTCAACCAAGAACATACATAAAAAAAGATATGATAGGAACAATGAATGTACCAAAATCATTTTTAGTGGGAAACTATTATACAAATATAAATAGTATAGTAGGAAAATATTCCAATTATAACACTATAATAGCAAAAGGTAGTTTATTCTATTCTGATTTAGTAGTATCAGGAGATGAATTGCCGGATTCAGCATTTGCAGATGTTCCAGAAGGCTATACAGTAATAAACTATCCAGTTACAATAGCATCTACTTATGCAAATTCAATGGCACCAGGTAGTCATATTAATATTTATTATAAATCATTAAATGATAATGGTGAGGTAATGTTTGGAAAATTCATAAGTAATATTGAAGTACTAGATGTTAAAGATTCATCTGGACAACATGTATTTGAAAATAGTGATGAAACAAGAACTCCAGCATACATGCTATTTGCAGTTCCTGAAGAAACACATTTACTATTAAGAAAAGCATTATACTTAGATGACTATGATGTAGAATTAATATTAATACCAAACACTGCTACTCTAACAGAAAAAGATACAGTAACAGTAAGTAGTCATGATATTGAAGAATTTATTAATTCAAAAACAGTATTTGTATCAGTTGATGATCTACCTAACATCACAGATAAAGTAACTGAAAACAATACAAAGACTGATAATAACACAAACACTAATAATAATACCAAAACAAATGGATAAAAAAGAAAATAAAAAGGAGGTTAAAGTATGGATGAGGCTTTTACCCAAATAGACTTTGGCCCATTAAAACAATATTTAGAGAACGATGATATAACCGATATATCATATAGTAATAATGGACAAGTATGGTTAAAAACATTGTCTCAAGGAGTATATAGAGTAGAAAACACAGGAATAAATAATCAATTAATGGAAAAAATAGCTTTCCAGTGTGCCAATTCTATGGGTAAATCATTTAATATGGCTAATCCATTTCTGGATGCAGAATCAGCAGAACTAAGAATGAACTTCGTACACGATTCGATAGCAAAAAATGGAATAGCAGTATTAATAAGAAAAACTCCTGCTAAAATAAGATTACAAAAAGATAAGATAATAGCAGAGGATTATATAAGGCTAAATATTCATGATTTCTTATTAAAGTGTGTAGAAGGACATTGTAATATTTTAGTAAGTGGAGAAACAGGATCTGGTAAAACAGAATTCATAAAATACCTAGCAGCTCACACAAAAGAAAATGAAAAAATAATAACAATAGAAGATACCTTAGAATTACACTTAGATAAAATATTTCCTCATAGAGATATAGTAGCTATGAAGACTAATAATATAGCTTCATATTCTGATGTGCTAGTAACTTGTATGAGACAAAATCCTAGATGGATATTACTATCCGAAGTAAGAAGTGCCGAAGCCGTAATGGCTGTTCGTAACAGTATATCATCTGGTCATAATATTTTATCTACAATACATGCGGATAAAGCAGAATCAATTCCAAGTAGAATGTATAGTTTATTAGAAACAAATCAAGATGTAGAACAATTTTTAACAACTATTCATAGATATGTACAATTAGGAGTTCATATCAAAGGATATTATAGTCAAAAATATAAAAGATTTCATCGAGAAGTATCTGAGGTAGTAGAATTTTATGTTACTGATGATAATAAAGCAGAATACAAAATACTATATAAAAAGACTCCAGACGGACATGAAACAGTAGCTAACCCATCTAAATATTTATTAAGTTATTTAGAAAGTCAGGGAGTAATAATGCCACCAGACATCTTAGTAAAAGAAGAATTTAAATCAATTGATGATACTAAAGCAACAGATAATAATGAATTTGTAATAGATAATAGTATAGTAAAAAATGAATTACCTCAAAATAATACTATAAATAATAATGTAAATAATAACGTAAATAATAATGTAAATAATAATCCTAATATAGCGTGGAGCGTTCCAAACATTATAAACCAAAATAATAATCCACAAAATATTCAAGGAAACATACCAAATCCAAATATGTACACTAATCAAAGTATACCAAGACCAATAAATATAAATAATATAAGTAACAGATAAGGTAGGTGATATAATGGAAATAATTATAATAGGAATAATTATAATATTTATAGTTTCGTATCGTACAAAACAAGGAGAATCCGTATATAAATTTATTTCTGAACAAGCTATAAATACATATAAAAAAATAGAACCTTATTCCTTTAAAGTAATGAGAGATAAAGTAAAGGAATTAGGCTTAGAATATACACCTAGACAATATCTATTTCAAATATTAGCCTTTGCAGGTCTAGCAGGAGGTATAAGTTATTTATATTTTTATAATTTATTCATATCAATAATATATATCATAATAGCAGTATCATTTATACCATATATAACATACCTAAGATGTAAAAGACAATATAGTGAATATATATTTGAACAAGTACAAGTATATTGTACTAATACTATAATGGAATTTGCTACTACTCAGGCTTTTGTAAAATCACTTGAAGGAGTAGTAGAATCAGGAATATTAGAAGAACCATTATTATCAGATGTAAAGACTATGATAGCTTTATCCTATGAAAAAGGAGATGTCTATGATTCAATAAAATATATGGATACAAAGTACCCATATTATATGGTAAAAAATATGCATCAACTATTTTTACAAGTAACTAAAGAAGGTGCTAAAGATACTGAAGAAACATTTGAAAATATGTTATCGGATATCGATATATTAGTTGAAGGAGTATATAGAGATAGAACCGACAGAGCAAACTTCCATAGACAGTTTATAATATTTGGAATAGCATTATATGGAATGGTAGCATTAATACAATTATTAATAGGTCAAGAAACATACATAGCCATGATAGATAATTTCTTTATTAGATTATTTGTTCATGCTGTAGTAATAATAAATAGTTGTTTTCTTCTTAATGGAGAAAAATATTACAACGAGAATGTAGGTGCTGAGTAATGTATATAGAGATGCTTATAATAGCAGTAGTAGTATTTTACATTTTCATTGTAAATAAAAAAATAAATACTTCTGGAATGTTTGGAAGTAATAGTAAATTAACAAACATATTAAAAGAAAAAGACTATGATTTTCTTTTAATAGCTAAATATGGTGATAGAGTATATGATCCAAATGAAGTGTTTATGAAGAGAGTAAGAAACGGAGTATTAGTAACAGTAATATTAGTTTTCTTATTTCTATCACAATTAAGTTATTTAACTGTAATAATAGCATTAGTAATTGGATATTTAGTATTTAAAAGCCAATATTTAAGTTTAAGAAGATGGTATAAACAACATCTAAATTATATAGATTCATTACTACCATATTACTTAAAAACACTTGAAGTACTAATTCATCATTATACAGTGCCAGTAGCACTTGCTAAGAGTGTAGATGATGCCCCTGAAGTATTTAAGCCAGGATTAAAAAGAATGCTAGCAAGAATAGAATCAGGAGATTCATCAATAGATCCATATATGGATTTTGCTAAAGAATACCCAGTAAGAGATTCAATGAGAATGATGAGATTATTGTATAGATTAGGCTTAGGAGAACAAGAAAAGAAACATCAACAATTAGTTTCATTTTCTAAATCAGTATCAAATCTTCAAGCTAAAGCTAGAGAAATGAAATATCAAGCAAGACTTGGAACAATGGAAAGAAAAACATTAATAATGATGGTTGTAACAGGAGCAGGGTCATTATTACTATTATTGATTTCAATATTTATATTAGTATCAACTGTATAATATTTGAAATATATAAAAAAGAATAAAAAAATGTATATAAGAAAGAAGGTGAAAAAATGAAAGAAGCAACAGGTGAAGTTTCAATGACAGTTATTACTATAGTAATTCTAGCATTATTAGTAGGTATAGGAACATGGCTATTTAGTGCAAATGGTCCAGCAAGAGAATGGATTAATAACTTTTTCCATAGTGAAGTTGCAAACCCAAATGCTGGAGATACAAATGGACCAAACCAGTAAAAAATAACAAAAAAGTAGGTGATAATAATGAGAGATTCAGTTGGTGGAACATTTATGATATATGTACTATTAGTATTTTTAGCTGTATATATTGTTTTTGTAGCAGTAGCTTTTAACTATGCAAGAGCGTTTAGAGTAAAAAATAAAGTATTAGATATCATAGAACAAAATGAAGGAATACAAGAAATGGAAAATAGTAATAACTTACAAGGAATAACTTCAGGTGTTTTCGGACAAATTAATGATTATTTGCAGAGTATTTCTTATCGTGTAAATGATATAGGAGAAAGTAACTGCAAAGGATATGATTATATAAATGAAGATAGAGGTTATTGTATAGCAAAAATAGATCAAAATAGTTCTATAGATGGCATTACTAGTAGTTATTATAAGGTAAGAACTTTTGTTTATATAGAATTTCCATTTTTAAAACTAAAATTCACAATACCAGTAAATGGAGAGACACGACGTATAGAAAGGATAAATAGCTAATGGATACAGTCATATCAAATAAATATAGTAGTGTATTAAATGAATTAGATATTGAAGTATCAAAAAAGTTAGAAGGAGAATATACTGTTGATGAAATAATATCTCAGTTTAAAAACTTTTTCTTTAATAAAATGTTCTTAGATATAACTGCTATTAAAGATTATAAAGATTTAACTAATTTACAAAAACTATCAATGAGTATAGATATGGATAAAGTAATATTATTATTAGATAAAGATGATAATATAAGTGATTCCGAACCATTTTTAGCTAAATTAGTTAATATGGGTATTTATAATTTTACCAAAGATCAAAATAATTTGATGTATCTATATACTAATCCAAATGTATATCGTGATGTAGCTTATCTACAAAAAATTGATACAGGCGAAAATAATAATACCACCACTGACTCCTCTCATTCAGTTTCCAACAAAAGAATAATAGGAATAAAAAATATTACTGATTCAGCAGGAGCAACTTCACTAATATATATGTTAAAAAAAGTATTAAGTAGTTACTATAGTGTAATGGCTTTAGAAGTAGATAAAAGAGATTTAACTTATTTTAAAGACAAAGATACATTAACAGTAAAAGATGATGAAATAAATAATATAATAAGTAAGTATAATAGTATAGATATATTTTTATTAGATTTAAATAAATCTAATAAAGAATATCTATGTACTGATGTATTATATCTAGTAGAACCATCTATACTTAAACTAAATAAATTAGCAATAATTAATCCTAAAATAATTAATGATATAAAAGGTAAAAAAGTAGTATTAAATAAGAGTCTATTATCAGAGTCAGAAATAGCAGATTTTGAAGTAGAAACAAGAATAAAAGTATACTATAATATACCACCATTAAATGACAAAAAAGATAACAGTGATATATTATCACCATTATTAGAAAAATTAGGATATATCAAGAA
>CAKPIH010000031.1 GCA_934162325.1 uncultured Bacilli bacterium | reverse complement strand
ATCAAAGAAATCATCATCATTAGTATTATCTTGATACATATTTGATATAGTTTCTGTTTTTACTGGTGTTTGCTCAACATTTGTTGGTGCTTGCTCAACATTTGTTGGTGTTTGCTCAACATTTGTTGGTGTTTGCTCAACATTTGTTGGTGTTTGTTCAACTGCAGGCGCAGTAGGCACTTCTTTATGTACTTCTTCTGAAGGAACATCTACTACTTGATTTGTTTTATTTGAAACTAGTTCTTCAAATGGTGAATTTTTCTTTTCTTCTACTTCTTTAGTTTGTTCCTCTTCTTTTTCTATTTCTGCTATTTTAGCATCTATTTTCTTAACCAAGTCATCTATATTAAAACTTGTATCTGAATCTTCTGAACTATCATTAGCACTCATAAATGGTGGCAATCCTCCACTAAATGGATTAGACATTCCCATAAATGGATTTGATGCTCCAAATGGAGTTGCACCAGTTGCTCCTGGGAATGGGTTACCTCCCATGGCTTCCATCTTTTCTTTTTTCTTTTCCTTAACAAATTCTCTTATGTCGAATAATTCTAATTCTTTCTTTTGACGTACTGGTGGAACTGATTTAGGATATGTTCTACCCCAATCTACCTCAAAGTCTGTTTGGAATCTAGTTTTATATGGAAACATTCTTCTTCTTAAAACTATGATTTCAAATTTATTTAATCTTTGTAAATCACTTACTGTAACAAGTGGTGTCGAAGCAGTCTTTTCTTTTTCTTTAGACTTTACTTCACCACACATTTTACTTATTTCTTCTAGGGCTGCTATTTCACTACTTATTAAATATACTAAGTTACAGTTACCACGAATGGTATCACCGTTTTCTTTACCATATACTTGAGTTAATTGAGCAAAGTTCTGAATTATAAATGTAAATCTTATTAATCTACTTCTTGCTGCTGTTACCATAGTAGTTACATCTTTTAAAGGTGGCATGTTAGCAAACTCATCTAGAATGAAATTAGTTCTAAATGGTAACTTTCCACCACTTTCTTGGGCAACATCTATTAGTGTTTCATAACATTGTTTGATAAATATAGTAGCAAGTGGATGTAATGTTTTCTTTTCATCCTGAACAATTAAAAAAACAGCAGTTTTATTTCTTCCAATATTTCGCATATCAAAATCACTATAAGATAACATTTCAGATAAGTTTTCTCTAGAAGAGAATAATTTAATTTTTTGCTTAAATGTAGCTATAATACCTTGCTTTGTTTCGTCAGCAGTAAATACTGTACCAGAAGCATTTATATATGCTGGTTTTGATGGATCTTTACCATTAAAGTATTCTTTAATGTAATTGTTGTTTGGTCCACCAAATCTTTCTTCTCCTAAACTACACATTAAATTTAAACTATTTAAGTTTACTTGTTCTGGAGTTCCATCTTCAAATAAACCTAGAGCTAATCCGGTAAAGTAATCGGCAGCAGTTTTTTCCCAGAATGGGTCTCCACTATTTTTTTCTTCATATAATATATTTAACGCTAAGTCATCTAATAATTCTATTGCTTTATCAGTATTTCCTTCTTTATATAATTGATATGGTAAACTCATTGGATTCCATGCATTACCATGCTGTGGATCTCTAAAGTTTAATGTTATTATATTATATCCTTCAGCTTTTAAAAGCTCTGCTGTCTCTTCATATAATTCACCCTTAGGGTCAGTTAAAATCATTGATTCATTATGTTTAGCTAATAACTTTATCATTGGTTTTGCTACTATTACAGTTTTACCTGAACCAGTAGCACCCATTACTAAATAATGATCTTCACCATTATCTACCCACATTTTGCCTTTCTTACTATGTAAAGCTATACCAGCGGCATCTATTTTTTCATCTTTAATGTTTACTTCTACTAAACCATTTTTGAATTCTCTATCAGTTGCCCATCTTGAATAACCTTTCTCTTTTTTTCCACCTATCGTAATACCAAAGCCTTTATCACGATCAAAAATATAGGATTTTACGGCCATAAATATTCCTATTAGGGCTGCTAAAAATAAGAAAAATGTCATTCCTATATATCTTGGAGTAAAGGCTTTAAATGGTAAAAAACCATAAAACTTTCCTTCAGTTGCTATACTAGATGCATTTAATACACCTATTGCACATAAATATAATAAAAATACACAAAAGGCTATAAATATTGTTAAATCTTTCTTTTCTACTTTTATTTTCATACACTTATCGTCCTCCAAAATTACTAACCTTATTATAGCATTAATAGTTTGAATTGTAAATGTTTTAGAATAAAAAAGAACATCTATTTTTCAAGATATTCTTTTATTTACTTAAGATTCACTTTCTTCATCATTCAAATAAAAATTAACCTTATAATTCATAATACCATTTTCTCTAAAAACATATCTATTACCATTCTTATCAATAACAGTATATATTCTCTTATCACCAACAGTCTCAAATAAACATTTATCTGCATCAGTCGTAATCTTATCAAAATTCTTATTAATATAACTTTTAAATTTTTCTAAAGAATAATTTTTCTTAGTAGTATCATCAAGTAATTTATAGGCTTCATCTATATCATAATTTAACTTATTAACATAATCAGATAAATATAATACACAAATCTTCTCCTTAGTAATTAAATCAGACTTAATAGTCCTATTATTACTATTACTATCTATATTAATTTTCTTAATACTATCAATAATCTTCTTGTAATCATCTTTATCAGAAAGAGGATATACAGCATAAGTAGAATTATCAAAATCCACTATTACAATTATTCTAAAATCATTATCAATAACATTAGTTGTATCAAAAGTCATTTCATTAAGTTTACCTTGAATATAATAAATATAATTATTTTTAACACTAACATATTCAATCTTATTTACTTCAACTGAAGTATCAATAGAATATTCTTTTAAATAATCAAATAAATTATTAATAGTTATTCCTTTGCTATCAATATAATCAGAATATAAAACATCATATAATTTACTAGCATTATAAGTAGATGAATATCCCAAATAATTATTAACATAATTAGTTATAGTAAAAAAATTATTATATTCATCAACAACTTCTAATTTATCGCTATTGCTTTTCCTATTTAAAAATAAAACTAATCCTGTTATCAAAGCACAAATTATAATTATTACTACAAAAGTTCTAATATCATCTTTTTTCATCTTATCTCCTTAATTACAACCATTATTAATATAAGTTATTAATTCATTAGCAAATTTTTGTCTATTACCAGCCTTACATGGCCCCTCTCCAGGTCTCTCAAAATTCATACAAAAATAATAAGTAGTATCATCAATAGTATGATTTTCCATTAAATAATTTCTTATTGTTGGATATCTATCATTTAATTCATATAATAAGTATTCAACTTGTGAATTAATTTGATTCCAATCATTACCATAAGTAGATTTTAAATTATCTTTTCTTCCAAAACACCACTGTGCAATACCCACACAATCAATTTCATTAACTAAACTAGGATTAAATGCTGAATTTTCACCCTTAAGATTACCCATAATACCCGCTATTGAATTATTAGAGTAACCAGCATTCTTTAAAGATAAACAAACAGCTTGTTGATTATCATTACCTCCAACATATCCCTTATTATCTTTAGGTCTAGGATTCTCTTCAGAAACATAGTTAAGTCCATCTACTCTCTGACCATTTTTTCTTATTTCAAAATGTAAATGTGTTCCAGTAGAACGACCACTGCTTCCCATTTTTCCTATAACTTGTCCTTGACCAACTTGATCACCAGCACTAACCGTAATACTATTTTCATATAAATGTGCATATAAAGAAATATTACCATCAGCATGTTGAATCATGACATAATTACCATATCCACCACCGCAAGATAAATCATTTCCCGATGATGAACAATTAACTTTATCATTCTTAGTAGGATAAATAACTGTACCACTTTGAACTGCTATAATATTCAAACTAGCACCACCATAAGAAGCAATATCTGTACCAGTATGATCACTTTTTTCTCCAGTAATAGGATGAATTCTACCACCAAAATAAGAAGTAATAACAGTATCAACTGGATTTCCTCCAGCAAATAAGGCTCCACCTACATTAGTAGTTTCACTACTACCTATAGGCCACCAATAACTAGTTGAAGAACTAATATAAGAATAATTACTACTACCACTTCCTGTAGTTCCTTCAGCTATTTCAATAATTCCTAAACTCATAAGAGGAGTTATTAAAACTATTAAAAAAATTATAAGAGAAAAGAAACCAACAGTAATACAAACTATTATTAGTTTTATCTTTAATGGTAAACTTTTCCATAACGTTTTTGCTTTACTATTATTAGTTTCTTTTTCATCCATAATTCTCACCACCTAACAGCGATTATAAACCACCACCAGAGCCAAATGACTCTAATTCATCTTCAGTTACTATTACATTGATTTGCATTCTTCTATTACCACATACAAATAATGCTTCACCTTGACTGAATCTCTTTATTGATTCTTTTTCATTATCATTTAAATCTATTAGCATAGCTAAGTCTTCTACTGCTTGTTTCTTTAATCCCATTACTAAATAATAAGATGAATTGTCAAATATTGCTTTACCATGCATTAATATTCCATCTGCTACAAAGTCTGATGGTTGCTGTGTTATTATTATTGTACCAGTATTGTATTTTCTGGCTCTTCTTTGTACTTGAGCTAAGAATTCAGCACCTAATTCATTTTTTGCTCCTAATAAAACGTGGGCTTCATCTACTGATAAAACAGTATTTACATTAGGATTTAAACATAATCCCCAAGCAAACTTTAATACATTAAATAATAAAGCATTTCTTATATTAGCATCAGAATTCATTAACTCTTTAATATTAAATACTAGAAAATCACTTTCTGTATTTATTGATGTATGTCCATTAAAGTAGTATTTTAATTCTCTAACTAATGGTCTTAATTTTAATTCTAATCTTTCCATTACATCTCTTTCATGAGTTTTCTCAGTCATAGATGTTAATTTACTAGTTACTGTTATATAGACATCACTAAATGTTGGATAATCTTTTGATGTAAACTTAGAAAAGTCCGATGTAAATGTTATTCCAAATCTAGCATATGTATCTTGTACTACACCACTAAATAGGGCTAGTACATCTTCTTCTATATCAGGAGAATAGTATTTCATAAATGCTTTTAATGATTGCAATGTTTTATTTAAAACAGTATATCCTAAACCATTTTTAATTTCGTTTTCATCAGCATCCATGATTACTTCAAGTGGATTTACCATTCCGTATTCTCCACCTTTACCAAGATCTACAACATCACCACCATACATCCTAGTCATTTCACTTATTTCACCTTCAGGATCTACTGCTACTATTTGGTAGCCATTTCGGATATGACTTCTAAGAATTAATTTCGCTGCTGTAGATTTACCACTACCTGATGTACCTAAAATAATCATATTAGCATTATTTCTATTGCTTTCTTTTTTTAATTGATACAAGAATTGATTAAATAACACTACACCACCAGAGAAATCTACACCAAGTAATGTTGATAATCCATCATCTTTAATACTATCAAAGATAAAAGGATACATAGCAGCCATTGTTGGGGATGGCATAGGAGTTCCTATTCTATCTTCAATTGGTTGCTTTTCAAATATAGGAAGTATTGACTTCAATACCCTTTCTTGCTCAAATCTTAATGGTACTGCTCTCAATTCCATAGCATCCATATAGTTTTTAATATTTACTTTTTTCATTTCAAGTTCTTCTCTAGTATTAGCAGTTATCATAATATGCATTTGAAAATCAAATGTCTTTGCTTGAGAAGCAGTAAACTGTTGAATAAAGTATTCTAATGAATCAACATCTTGTCTTATTCTTTCTTGAATCGTTCTATCTTTTTCTTGTTGATATCTACTTCTTAAATCTGATATTTCTTTATTTAACATTTTAGCAAGTACAGTAAATGGTACTGGTATATGTTTTATTACTAGTTTAACACCAGACATATTTGTTAAATTAGATAGATATCCTGGTCCTATAAATCTAGGATAAGATATTACTGTAAGTATTGTTGCATACTTATCACTTATTACAAAATCTGAAGGATTAAATTGTAATCCTTTAGGAGCTAGTTCACTTTTAAAACTCATTACGAAATCACCGTCCCAAAATTAGTAGTCATTCCACTATTAAGAAAATTATCTAATATTATTCTTAAATCATCATTTGATACTTGAGTGGCTTCAAGTCCTGCATTAGCTAATCCAGTAACTAATGTTCTAAGTCTTTTCTGAATTAAATCATCATTCTTTTCTTTAAATAAGATATAATACTCAGTATCAGTAATATTATTATTCATAAAATCATTGGCTTTATCAATATCTTGATTAATTAACTTTCTAACTGCTGGATTAGGAGTCTGATTATATAATAATTGTAATCTAGCTAAGTAATTATTTAAGTCTACTGGACGGTCTGCTGATATTAGCCAGAATTCAAAATCAATCATATTGTAAAAGTTTTTTAATGCTATTAATACATTATCTTGTGTACCTTGATCTAGAATAAAGATATTTCTAGGTCTTATTTTAACACCTGTTACTTTCTTTTTATTATCTAATACTATCATACCATTAGAAATATTTCTAATAGGTATCCAATCTTCAGTATATTTAGAATTACTTTTTGTTTTTGTCTTCGCTTCCAAATTCGCCATAAAAACACCAACCTCTCCATATATAATTTCTTCTTTCATTGTAGAATCTTAATATGCTTTGTATAGCACAAAGTACATTATGATAATTTGGTATCGGTACTACTAGTAAACCAGTTATAGCTACTGGTAAACAAGATAGTATTACAACTAATGTACTTGATGACTGAGTTATCATTAATAGCAATAATGATAACCCAGCACCAACACTAAACATTATTAAGTCTACTGGTCTAAATATATTAAATATTAATGTACCTCTTTTAGCATTAGCTGGTACTAAATATCCATTCACTATATATCACACTCCTTTTTATTTTAAATATTATATACCCTCTGTAGTATGTGTATGCGTTGGTGATGCTGGGTTTGCTGGATTATTTTTAATAAATTTAAATTTATCTTCAGTTCTAGCATCATCTGCATATTGTTTTCTAAGACTATCATGCACTTTTTCCATGCCAGAAAATGCACCACTTTTTGAATTATATAGATCTGATAACGCTGCTGCATTAGAACTGTTATAAGTGACTCCACCATAAGTAAATGAGCTACCACTTTGAACCTGAATTAAACCATCTCTTAATGTTTCAACTTCTTTCTTTGTCTTATCTAAATTCATTTTAGAATTTATGAATTCTTCATGTTTAAAAATTATTTTGTAGTTTCTTCTAGTAGTTCCATCTAGTGCTTTATCCCAACCTCTTGAACCTGTTCCTGCAGCGGTAAAGCCATGTGAAGTAAATTTTTTTGCAATCTCTACTCCATCATTCCACTTATTGTCTATTTCTCTAACTTCTTTTCTACCTTCAGTAACATTTTTTATAGCTTCTGCACGACCTGGAGTTAATTTATCTAATTTTTGTTGGAACTTGCTTCTTGGTTTAGGCAAATTATATTTTTTTCTATCTATTGCTCCAATGGCAGCTACTGCACCAGCTTTTCCTAGTTTTAATCCCCAACCTAATGGTGAATTATAACCTGTTTTTAATGGTTCTACTACTTGTTTTTTAAAACTCAAGCCATAATCAAATCCTGCAGCACCACCAAGTGAGGGGAATATTTCCTTAATTAAATTAGGAACTTTTTTTGCAAAAGTTAATACTGCTATTATCATTATTATACCTACATAAGCAGTTTCCCAACCACTACTACTCTCACTATTTGCTGACAATAACTTACCAACAAAACCGGTTTCCCAGATATTTTGAATTACAAATATAGCGAAATATATAATTGCGCTTCTTAAAAAGAAATCTAAAAATGTTGTTAAACATTGCTGACCCCATTTTTTTAATTGTTCATCTCCTTTTGGAGTTATATACATAAGTATTGGAATTGGTGCTATTATTTGTAGATATGCAAGTTGAATTACTCTTACTCCTACTTGTATTGTAAAAATAATTATTGTATATAAAACTGCCAATCCTGCTACTACTGCTATTATTCCTCCAGCATCAAAGTCAACTATATATTCTCCAGATGAATCTTGTTCATTTAAACATTTTGAAGCTGGGGACTCTTTATAGCCTGTTAAGCGGCCTTTATTTTGGGTAATTTTCTTCTTTAACACGCTTGCATTTTTATGGCTTGCATCCTCCGTAAGCCATTCCTCACATTTTTTTTGAAGGCCTAATGATGGCGATGCTTCAGGATTCAATCTATAAAATGCAGAAAACACCTCAGCACTAAGTCTTCCGCCAAATGTTGTTGGATTTTCAGGAGTACTATATTTCTCATCATAATTACGTCCGTTTGACGAACTCGAACCAAAAATTATTCTTCCAACAACTTGATTTTCTATAAGTAGATTGTTTGCCTTAAATGCCAAATTAAAAATTGTTGATGTACTTCCTAACAATACTATCGATATAATGATTTTCATTATAATATTACCAGCGCCCTTTTTCTTATCCAACATTGCATCTGGATCGATTATATATTGTATAAATGAAAAGGTTACCCTAAATACCATAAACAATCCTATAATTAAAGAAACTCTGCTAAATATTTGTTGCGTATCTTCAATTAGTCTTGCAGTACCAAGTTTTTCAAATACATAAAATGTTAAATATATCAACCTATAAATACCGTCACAAATAATGAACATCAAAGTCCGAAATCCATGTTCTATTGCTTTTCCTATCCCAAATAAATCTATAATTGCTAAATCTATAATTGCCATATTCCCACCTCTCTATCTTATACAAGTCTCTGGGCTAATCCAACCCCATACACTATTTGCTAATTTTAATATTAGCTTAATAAATATTGGTGAAAGAAATACTAATATTGCTGCTATTATTCTTCTAAAAAACTTCTCCCTTATTTTCTTCATATTATCTTCACCAGATGAGAATGTCGCCTTTGAAAAATCAAGTATTCCGAATACTATTAATAACAACGGAACCATAATTCTTATCCATTTCATAATTTCATTAATAAGGTCTATAGTTCCCTTTCCAAATAAATCTTCACAATCATTAATATTTTCTTTCCTATCATTATTTTTTTCTGTGTTAAAATTTGTATCTATCAAATCATATTTAATAGAAGAACCAGATTGTGCTTTTTTGTCACTATAAGTAGTTGCAAATAATCTACTATTTTTCTTTTTGCTGCAGTCTCTTGTGCATTTTGTATCAACTTTATAAACTCCACTTAAGCAACGCTCTTCACCTAAATAATTATCATATTCTTCATTCAATCTGTCTATAGTTATCTTATTTTCTATTGTTAATTTGCCTATTTTTACACTTTTTGTTATATCAATATTATTTTCATACATTTTAAAATCACTATTTGTAAAATATATTTCTATTTTATTATTATCACTACCATATGTGCATTTTGCTTTCCATTTGCCATCCAAAATTTCATCATCTGTTTGGTTTTTTTCATTTATTACTATTTCACTAGACATATCTACAATTCTATAGACATAGCTATCATCTATTTCATTTTGATTATCTATAAGTTTACCATCTGTTTCACTGCAATCATCCGTAATTTTTCCACCTTTACTATTATACTTAATGCAACTAGGACATTTATTATAATTTTTTCCAGTTTCATAAATTGAAGTGCCTATTTTATCTTTATTTAAAAATATCCAGTTTGTGCTTCTTGATATATTACTTGCGTTGCTTGGTGCAATGTATAAATTTGCATTTCCATCTTTCGATTGTGTAAATTTTATTCCAGGTTGACTATCTGTTTTATCATATATACATGTTAATTCTGGAAATGTACTTGCCTCTATTTTATCTATAAATAAAACCATACTAATTACAGTTACCATTGCTAATAATATTTTCTTTTTCATAATCTTCACTCCGTTCGTTAGACATAAGAATTCACTTTAATTAAATTATAGCATAGAAAAACAAAAAAAGAAATCATTTTTTTATGATTTCTTTTATATTTTATATAATCATTCCTGTTGTTCTTTTAAAACTACAAATTTCAGATAATTCATTTAATTTTTTAATCTTTGATAATATAATTTTCAAATTTTCATATAATTTCTTTTTATCATCCATGTATACCGCTCCTAAGTCGAGATTTTGATAATAATATATTGCTTTTTCATTATAAGCATTTATTAATTCTTCTAAATACGACTTAAACTTCTTATCACATAATGAATTTGTAAATTTTTCATTAGGTATTATTATTGATAATAAATTTATAATGAAATTGTTATAAAATATTTTATTTTCTTCAGTTATATGGGTATATAATTCGTATACATCTTTTAAACTACCATTCACATTAAAAAAATTTAATAATATTTTATAATCTTGTAAGATTTTAGGATATTTATTAATATATTTAATTGTTTTCGACATATAAAATGCAAATTTATCTACTGCTATTCCATTTTTATTATAACTTACTTGCATATTATCATTTAAAAACATAAGTGATTTTATAATTAGTTCTGTGTTTTTCTTTGATTTAGGTCTAACAGTATCATTTGCTTTCATGTATCCTATAAGTGAACTTCTTAGTTCATTTGTTGATGTCTTATAGTTTCTTTTCAATTCATTAAGAATTGATTTTTTTGTCATGATTCCTAAATTCATTTCATCATATGATATGTTATAATCATACAAATATGATATATATTCTATTAATGTCATAAAATGCTCAAATACATAATAATTTTCATCCTTTGTTCTTTCAAAAACTTTAATATGTTCAATTTCATGACATATTGTTATGTATGTATAAAATTTTTTATCTTCTAATGATAATTTGGAATAATTGCTAGCATTAATAATTATTTTATATTCCGATTTCTTTATATTTGGAATCATATATCCTGAACAATTAATTATGCTTATTGGAAGAACTTTTAATGTTACATTATTTAATTTTTCTTTTTCTACTTCAGTATTAAAAACACTTTCACAAAACTCTTTATAATTGATATTCATAAAAACTCCTTGTATTTATTTTGTTAATTTTTTAACTTTAGGATCTTCTTCTATTGATGGTGAAGCTTTTGAATTATTTTCTTCATCTATTATTTCTTCTAATACTTTTTGTAAAGCTGTTAAGAATATATATAACTCTTCCCTTGTACTAAATGAATTCATTATATTAATTAATTTTTCTGCTGCTTCTGGGCTTTCTGTATATAATGTGGCAGGCATTACATCATTATTATTTATATTACGTAACTTATCATATATCATTTGTGCTCTTTCTTCAGTTAAAGCATAGTCATTACAATCCTCTGTTCTTACTATCACATCTGGTTCTGGTGCACTACAATCTCCTGAAGTTCCTTCTACTACAGAACTTACTAACCCAAGTGTTAAAGACCCTTTCCAAAAATTACCATCTCCTATCCCTGTTGTCGTAACTCCTGCTGTATAACCCCCTAATCCAACTGCTGTTGTTGATAATAACCCCTTTATAATATCACTTTTATCCATTTTTTCACCTCTCTAATTTTATTTTTCTTTCTTTTTTATTTTTTTATTCATAGCTATTTCTATTATATCAAATGTTTCAATATGTAATTCATTGTTTTCACTTTTTATTTTCATGAGATAATTTCTCATTTTTTCAAGTTCTGCTACTAATTCATTTTTATCAATTTCTTTTTGTTCTAGATTTACTTTGATTTTCTCTTTGTCTATTTCTTCTACTCTTCTTTCTATTCTTTTATTCTTTCTTACCTGTAATTTTTCTTCAAAACAATTAATTTTTAACCAATTATATCTTTGTAACATAATACAATAAATATCTTTTATTAACCATAACATTATTGGAACTATTAAAATTAAATTATATCTAAACACAATCATTAATATGATAACTGGTATATCAAATATTAGATTTTTTGTATGAATTGCACCATTGTAATATAAAAATTTCTTGAAATTATCAACAGATTCCATATCATTACTATTTTTTATATGATAATTGATATTTTTCTTTCCATCTTTTCTATGAATTATTTTTTCTAGTTTAAATACAGCTTTTTTAAACAATTTAATTCCTAGTAATTCATATATTTTTACTTCGAACTTTTGATTTTTAGACATTTAGTATCCCCTTTCAATGGTTGTTATTATATGACAAATATTGCCAATTGTCAAGGGTCAAAAAAAGAAATCATTTTTTTATGATTTCTTTTATATGTTGTTATTTTTTTATTTGTTGCCAACATTTAGCCCATGAACTAGTGTCTGAACCTTCAATACCAATTTTTGTAATTGCTCCCATAACAATTTGAACAATCCATACTACACAGAATACAAGTACGGCATATAAAAATCTGTTTAAAAGTGATTTCTTTGCTTTTTTAACTTCATCTTCCTTACTTGAAATAACTGCTTTACCTAAATCAATTGACCCTAATACGATTAATAATATAGGTACACCAATCCAAATAATATTGATTACTGTTCCAACAACGTTCCATATTGGAGCGAATTCTGGATCTGTACAAATGTCTATCATAAACATATAGTTCCCTCCTTAAATATACTTATATAATACACTATATTTATAGAAAAGTCAATTATTTTAACTTTTCTTTACATAGTTTTGATTATCTTGACTTTGGTTTTGCTTCTAATTCTTCATTTTGAATATTTAAAAGTCTATTTTTTTGTGCTAATAGTGCTTGTTTTAATTGTTCTTTTTGAATTAAGTTTTCTTCATGTTTAAAATCATATTCTGTTCTTTCTTGGGCAGTTAATGCTTCAATCATTCCTTTTTTATGATCCATAGTTCTACTTCTTATATTTGCTTCTTCTAATGCTTCAGCTTTTTTTATAGCACTTTGTCTATCTCTTTCTTGTTTTTCTTCTTGTTTTCTTATTCTATATTCCGTTAATTTGGCTATTTGAGTAGATGTTAAATCTGTTACTTTTTCTTTGCCATTATTAATTGCTGCCAATCCTACTCCTGCTGCGGATAAACCAAATATTCCTACTTTATCAAAAGCATCTCTTAATTTTAAATCTATATTTTTAGTTGTTAATGTTTTTAAAAATGAATTTTTTACTTTTGCTAGTTTAGACTTTAATGATGAGGCTTTTTGTTTTACTCCATCTTTAAACTTCAATGTTCTTTTATCTTCTTTTTCTGACATTACAGTATTTTCTATATTTCTTCTAGTTTCTTCATCAAGTTCTAACTCTTCTTCTTTGCCTTTTGATTTTAAAGCTTGTTCTAAGGCTACTGTATTTTCTTTGTTTCTAGCTCTTCTATTTTTTTCTTCTAGAGCTTCTGCTCTTTTAATAGCATTTTGTCTTGCTCTCTCTTGTTTTTCTTCTTGTTTTTTCATTCTATATTCAGTTAATTTTGCTATTTGAGTAGATGTAAAGTCAGTTATTTTATCTTTACTTTTATTAGCTACTGATAAACCTGCTCCTGCTGCTGTTAAACCAAATATTCCTACTTTATCAAAAGCTTCTCTTATTTTTAAATCTATGTTTTTAGTAGTCAATGTCTTTAAAAATGAATTTTTTACTTTACCTATTCTTGATTTTAAAGAATTAGTCTTTTGCTTTACACTTCGTTTAAATTTCAATTCTCTCTCTTCTCTTTCTTGGGCTTTTACTCTTCTTGCCTCTGCTTCTAATGCTCTTGTATTTTCTCTATTTCTAGCTCTTCTATTTGCTTCTTCTAGGGCTTCTGCTCTTTTAATAGCAGCTTCTCTTTCTTTTTGATAACGAGCTATTTCTTTGTTTAATTTATGAATATATATATCACTTTGTAATTGCTTATAGGTATTTATTATATTATTACCTACATTTCTTAAAGCTGCTTTCTGACTACTAACTACTGCTTTACCAAATATTTTTAAATTTTTTTGTACAACTTTTATACTGCTTTTTAGTTCTTCTCTAGCTCTTTGTAGTTCTTCTCTTTCATTCATTACTATCACCTATCTTACGAAAATATTACATTAATTATTTCTAAAAGATTTTGTTTTGCTTTTTCATCTTCAATATCAATTAATTTATCATAACCTTCTTCATCTTTTATTATTTCTGAAGTAAATATATCAGAAGAATCATCTCCATTATCTACTGAGTATATTACATACTCTTTTCCATCGATGCTTAATACTTTTAGCACTTCTGCTACTTTATCTACTCCATCTATTTCAATATTAAATCTTTGATTTTCCACACTAATCACTTACCTTTCTATATTAATTATACTATATTTTTTTAATATTAGCAATTAAAAAAATAGTAATTTTTTTACTATTTAAATTTTAAGAAATCAAATATACTTTTTTTCTTTTCTGTTTCTTCGCTTTTCTTGATATATCCTAATTTTTCTAATAATGGTGATAATATATCACTGTTATCTTTTTTGTCATTTAATGGTGGTAT
>CAKPIH010000030.1 GCA_934162325.1 uncultured Bacilli bacterium | reverse complement strand
ATTTATTTTCTTTATAAGTAATATCCTTATCAATAATATCTTTATCAGTAATATCTAACCAGTAACTACTATCATCACTTTTTTCAGTAGCGTATTGTTCTGCTGCTTCTTTAATACTCTTTTCACTTAATGTTGCTGCTTTTTCTTTTGAAGATTTAATAACATTAATGATACCAAAAATAGAAAGAGTTATAATTAAACTTATTATAAGTATTACTGCTAGTAGTTCTATTAGAGTATATCCTTTTCTATTTAGTTTCACTATTGTTCTCCTAATAAGATTACTTTTTTTACTACTTTCATTGCTTCTTTTAATACTTTATCATCATCTATTTCTTCGATATAATTATAACCATCTTTATCTTTGTTTAAGTATGCTACTTCTAGACTAGCGGTATCACTACTATCATAATCTCCTACTGAGAATAGTACTATTTCTTTAGGAGTATTAGGAAGGGAAAAGACAGTGATTATTGTGCCTAATTTGAATTCATTTTTTTCATTTAAGATATTAAATTCCATATTAACCTCCTAATAATGTTCCGATGGTAATAAATATTACTATACTTATTACTAATGTTATTATTATAGTTAGGGTGCTTATTGTTACATAACCTGCTGTTTTTTCTAGTTCTAATCTTTTTACTTTGGCTAAGGCTTTTTTTCTAGTGATGGTATTAGCTTCAATTAATTCTTGATAGTTGGAAAAACCATCACTAGCATTCTTTCTTAGATAGTCAAATGGTTCACATAATTTATCGACATGATTTCTACTAGTAGTAATGATAGTATTTTTTTCAACATTCCATTTTTGAACTTTATTTGGATTGAAGATGATATTTCTTTTATTATTATACTTTTCCATGTTTATCCTACTCCCATTTAAATAGTCTTACTTCTTCCATATCTATTCCATATTCTCTTATATATGATTCATGGTATTTTAATTTTTCTTCCATTAATTTTATTATTTTCTTACCTTCTCTTGTTTTTACTATATCTAAGTGATTTATGATATCTATTACGATATGATATCTATCTATTTCATTTTTTACACGCATATCAAAGGCTGTTGTTATTGTTCCTTCTTCGATATAACCATGGACACTTATGTTTTTGTTTTCTCTTTCATAAGTTAATTCATGGATTAAGGTTGGATAACCATGATAATTAAATATTATTGGTTTATCTTTAGTAAATAGTTTATTGTATTCGGTATTTGTTAAGCCATGTGGGTGTTTAGTACTTGGCTCTAATTTCATTAAGTCTACAACATTGATAAATCTTATTTTGATATCTGGTAAGTAATTTCTTAATATTGAAACTGCTGCTACGTTTTCTAGAGTTGGGGCATCTCCTATTGATACTAGGACGATATCTACTCCTTTATTATCATTGCTTGCAAAGTTCCATTTTGATAAGCCTTTGGCACAATGTTCTTTAGCTTCTTCCATTGTAAGCCACTGGGGGCGCATATGTTTAGAGGCTACGATTACATTGATATAGTTTTTGGTTTTTATGATATGATCAAAGCATGATAGAAGGCAGTTACTATCTGGAGGTAAATATATTCTTACGATATCGGCTTTTTTGTTAACTAGATGATCAATAAAGCCGGGGTCTTGATGGGTATATCCGTTATGATCTTGTTGCCATACATTTGATGTTAAGATATAATTTAGTGATGATATTTCTTTTCGCCATGGTAATTCTTTTGATACTTTTAGCCATTTGGCATGTTGACTAGCCATGGAATCTACTATTCTAATAAAGGCTTCATAACTTACAAATACTCCATGTCTACCTGTTAAAATATAACCTTCTAGCCAGCCTTCACAAGTATGTTCACTAAGGTATGAATCCATTATTCTGCCATCATATGATAGGTATTCATCTTCTTTTTTCTTTGTTAAATACCAGCATCTATTATCTGCTTCAAATAGATGTGATAATCTATTACTCATTGTTTCATCTGGTCCAAATACTCTAAAGTTATTAGGGTTTTCTTTTATGATATCTCTTATAAATTCTCCTAGTACACGCATATCTTCTTTTTCTATTTCACCAGGATGGGTGAATTTTACGGCATATTTATCGATACTTGGTACTTTTAATTCTTGTAATAGTAATCCACCATTGGCATTAGGATTAGCTCCCATTGGATTATATGGTACTAATTTTTTTAAATATGGTAATAAATGTCCATTATCATCAAATAATTCTTCTGGATGATAACTCTTTAACCATTTTTCTAATTGTTTTAATTCTTCATCATTTTCTAATGGTATTGGTACTTGATGACTACGGAATGTTCCTTCTATTTTTTTTCCTTCGACTAATTTTGGACCGGTCCATCCTTTAGGAGTTCTAAGTACTATCATAGGATAAAAGACTCTTTCTACTTTATTATTATATCTGGCATTATACTGGATTTTTTTTATTTCTTTTATTATTCTATCTAGTGTAAGAGCCATATTTTTATGTAATTCCATAGTGGTAGTTCCTTCAACTAAATATGGTTTCCATCCATAGCCATATAATAGTGAAGATAATTCTTCATTACTTATTCTAGATAATACTGTTGGATTACTTATTTTATAACCATTTAAATGAAGTATTGGTAGGACTATACCATCTCTTTTGGGATTTAAAAATTTATTTGAATGCCAACTAGTAGCTAGTGGTCCAGTTTCGGCTTCACCATCTCCTATTACACAGGCTGCGATTAGATCGGGATTATCAAAGACTGCTCCAAAGGCATGAGACAGGCTATATCCTAACTCTCCTCCTTCATTTATTGATCCTGGTGTCTCAGGAGCTGCATGAGAGGCTATGCCTCCAGGAAAGGAGAATTGTTTAAATAGTTTTTTTAATCCTTCTATATCTTCACTTACTTCGGGATAGGTATTACTATATGTTCCTTCTAAATATACATTTGATACAACAGCATTACCTCCATGACCTGGACCTGATATGTATATCATATTTAAATCGTTCTTTTTGATTATTCTATTTAAATGTGTATATATAAAGTTTTGTCCTGGTACTGTTCCCCAATGTCCTACTATTTTCTTTTTGACATGACTCCATTTTAATTCTTCTTTTAATAAGGGATTATCTAATAAATATAATTGTCCTACTGATATATAATTTAATGCTCTGAAATATGCATTCATATCTTTTAATTCTTTTTTTGAAATACCCATTATATCACACTCTCTATTCTTTATTTAAGTATATCATAAATTATTTTTCTTAGCAATAAATTTTCTTATTTTTAAAGTAAAGTCTTTAGTCTTTACTTTATCATATATAGCCTACTAATTGTAGTCTATATATGAACTATATTAAGATATTATATTTAGGGTGAAGTGCTTTCTAACTACGATATTATCAAATAAAAAGATATTATCTAGTATTTTTTAATTAATTTAACTTATAAATTTTAAACTTTAATAATAAGTTTTAAATAAAATATTTTATTTTATAATAAATTATGGTACAATTATTTAGGAGGAAGAAGTATGAAAATTATCGAACTTACAGAGACACAATTTAAAAATTATTCTAAATTACATAGTTCTAGAAATTATTATCAAACAGTAGAATATGCTCATAGTAATAAGGGTACTATATATTATTTAGGATATATTAATGAAAATGATAATACTTTAATGGCAGCAGTTCTACTACTAGAAAGAAGTTTAGGAAAAATTAAATTTGGTTATGTTCCAGGATCTTTTTTAGTAGATTATAATAATGATAATTTATTTAAAGACTTTATTACCTCACTTAAAGATTATTTAAAGAAAAAGAAATATATTTATGTTACTACTGATAATATTTCAACATATAAAATGTTTGATAAAACTGGTGATGTTATTTATTATGATACTAATATTATTAAATTATTTGATGAATTATCTTTTAAAAAAATAGGAAAATTGCCTATTAGAAATGTTGTTCTAGAAACTGAAAAGACTCCTGAAGAAACTTTTAGATTATTTAATGCTAATACTAAAAGAAATATTAATTTATCAATTCGTAGAGCTATTAATATTTATAAGGATGAGAGTAATGATATTAATCCATTGTTAGATATGAATAATACTATTAAGAAAAATAAAATTATTAATATTATTAATAATTTTAATGATGATAATGTTAAAATAGAAGTATATTACGCTAAGATAAATCCTGAACAATACGTTAATAATTATAGGTATATTCTTAATGAAGAAAATAAAAGAAATGATAATTTAAATGAAATTATGCAAAATATTAATGTTAAAAAAACTGATTCTATTATAAATAAAAAAATGAATTCAGATAAGAAAATTACTAAATATCAAAATGAAATAATTAAAGCTACTGGTGTTTATACTAAATATCCTAAGGAAGTTATTATTGGAGGTATATTAATTATTAAAAATAATAGAGAAATATATTTTTTAGATGAAGCATATAATAAAGATTTAGAAAAGTTTTATTCTTCACATTTGATAAAATGGGAGATTATTAAAAAATATTTAAATGAAGGATATAAAATATTTAATCTTGGTTCTATTAAAAGTGTTGATAGAAAAGATGGTAATTATACATTTAAAATGGGATTTGGAGCTAAGGTATATGAATATATTGGTACTTATGATTTAATTATTAATAGATATTTATATTACTTTGCTAAACTATTAGTTAAAATTAATGAAATGATAAAGAGAATTACTAAAAAGTAATTCTCTTTTAATATGTTTATTTTAAGTCACTACTTCCAAAAGGAAAAGGGCATAAATCTTTAACTAGATATGTTTCTTTTTCACCATCATTACTATATAAAACTATTTCAGCATCTTTAGAAAAAAATTCGCTTATAGTTTGTCTACATATAAAACAGCATGATGATATTTTAGGACTATCACACATTACATATAATTTACTAAACTCTCCTTTTTTATAACCGCTGGCAATGGCGGAGGTGATGGCTACTCTTTCGGCACAAATGGTTCCACCATATGAAGCGTTTTCAACATTTACTCCTCCAAAACTTTTTCCATCATTCATTAAACATATACTTGCCACTCTAAAGCCCGAATATGGACTATAACTATTCTTTAATAATCTTTTTAAACTTTCTTCCATTAAAATCCTCCTAGTAAATTAATTATTTTTGGTACAAATATTATTACTCCTACTACTAAAGAAAAGATACACATAAGAAGGACAGAAGAAGCTGCTATATCTTTTACTTCTCCTGCTAACTTATTATATTTTGGACTAACAAGATCAACTAATCTTTCTATTGCTGTATTAATTATTTCACTTACTAATACTAGTCCAATTACTATAATTATGATTATAAATTCTATTTTATCTATCTTAAGAAGATACGATAAAACTAAAGCTATAATACCTAAAAGTATTTCTCTTTTAAAATTATCTTCATTAATATTAATAAATCTTAAACCATCTATACAATTCTTAAAACTATCTTTAAACTTCCGTCTTTTCTTAGTTCGTGAAAGCATATTAGTCTCCTTTATCTATTGATATCGTATTCCTTAAGTAATTCTTCTTGTTTACCAAACATTTCTTTTTCTTCTTCTTCAGTCATATGATCATATCCAAGTAAATGTAATAATCCATGAGTAGCTAAGAAACATACTTCTCTTTCTCTTGAATGATTATATTCTATTGCTTGGTCATAGGCTATATCTACTGCTATATAAATATCTCCTAGTAACCTGAAGTCTTCATAAACAATATCAGGATTATCTTCTAAAGCAAAAGATATAACATCAGTTACTCTATCTACTTTACGATACTCCTTGTTTATTCTATGAATTTCTTCATTACTTACAAATATTATATTAAATATTGCTGTTTCTATTTCTAATTTTTTTACAACAAATTCCATATATTTTTGTAATTTATCTATTTCTATTATTTCTTTATCTGTTTCATTAAATATTTCAAACATAATTATCCCCCTATCACATCGAAAACATTTATATTAAAAGAATATAACATAACTAAAACTAAAATTATAATTATAAGTATATCTAGTATTGTATCATTCTTAAATAATTTTATTTTATTTTTTATAGCATCTAATCCTACATATATTAAGAATCCTACTATACCTCCAACTAAGTTAAGTATAATATCATCTATATCAAATACTCTACCTATATAATATTGTACCACTTCGATGGTAAGAGAAGCTATTATAGTAAGAATTGTTACTACTCCTAACTTTCTATTCTTAAGTAAATAAGAAGATAGAAAACCAAATGGTATAAATAACATTATATTACCCATAACATTTCTAAAAAACTTATGAGAACCAATATTATATCTAAATATTTCTTTAAATGGTATAAAATTAGAAGTTCCATAGTTAATATCTTGAAAAGTAACTACATGAAATAGGCATAATAAATATATTACTGCTAATAAATATATTATTTCCTTATGAAGTAAAAACTTCTTATGTTTAGTTATTAAGTAAGTTATTCTTAAACTAGATATAATAACTGTTATTATAATTAACATCGGCCATACATCTGGTAGTACTTCCATAAATGTCTGTTTTATCACTTCTACCATCTCCTTCTTACCTCATATTAATTATATCTTTTTTTTAATAATTTTACAATACATTTTATTTAAAAATTAAAACTCTTCACTTCGGAAGAGTTAATTAATTTCTACATTTAGTTTTTCGCCTTACGGCGAATACCTAAACTTTCATGATGACTTCGCTATCGCTCAGCCGGGTCCACAGGGGACCAAGTCCGCACAGAGACCTATTTTTACCATGTGCCCACTCTCGAAGAAGGAATATCAATCTGCCCATTTTATACGGACAATTGATATGGATCTGAACTTGAACCGATTCCCGCCTTGATACTTAGTTCAGAGTTTAGACTAAGGACTGGCACCACACCATTCGCAATATAGGCACTGTACATGTTGTAGCTGACGTCGACATTGCCGGACGAATTGACATGCCACACATAAATGGGGGTGCCAGAATGAGTGGTTAATAACCAACCATTATTTGGGGCTATTATAGTCTTCATCCAGTTATTTGATGTACATGTACTATCATTATAACTATATAAGTTTTTACTACATTTACTTAAATCTACAGCATAGCCATAATCACTAGGATATGCTAGTGCTATCTTACCTATCCATTCTGTAGGGTTCCCACTATATACACTTCCGGTACTTCTTTCATACTCATATATTTCATTTGCATATATACTTGCCGAGTTCCATCCAAGTAATGAATATGTTTCTTCTGAGATTAGACCTCTTGTTGTATCATTTTTGATTCCGGTCGAAGTAAAGTCACATGCTTTGGTTGCATTATTCTGTCCTGCATAACAATTACCGCTTCCTGAATTGTAATATAGACTTCCTCCAGTAGTTTCTGATTCATAGCCCGGATTTAATAATTTCATTAGTCTAGCATCTGACCAGTCGTTTTTACCATAGGCTGATTCTGCACCAGTTGATTCATTTTTATTATCCCATGAATATGTTCCTATTTGACTACCTCTTATTAATTTTACTTTATTATTAAACACTCCAATTATTCTCCATGTTTCACATGTTGATGATGATTGATTAGAATAGTCAGAACAGTTAAAGTAAATATAGTTATTTGGTGATGCTCCATAATATCTTATATTTCCGGCATTATCCTTCATAAGACTATTAGTCGTATCATACTGATAAGTTATACTATTATTGGTTACTGGTGTCTTTGTAGCATCATTATATAAATTTGTTATTAGTGTAGCAGCAATTACTGGCTCTGTATAAACTTCAGTAACTAAAGTTACTCCTGATGGTACTATTAAGTCTCCACCTTTTTCATAGCCTAATATAGTAGATAATGTTGCTGTACTTGAAGTTGTTCCACTATTTTGAACAAATAGTTTTATATATTTGCTTTTACCATAATCTACTGTTCCTGTTACTGGATCTTGAGTATCAGAATAATACTTTACTGTTATATTAGTACCACTATAACCTACGCCATACTTAACTATACCTTTATTGGTATTGGTTAATTTATAATATACTGTTTTAGTACTACCAGCAGGTACTGTGACAGTAGTTCCATCAGTTACTGTAACATTATAATAACCATTTGTATCTTTGGTTATATCACCACTTAAAGCAAATGTTTGATATAATCCTAGTATAACTATGGCACTTAGTATAATTACTTCTACTATTACTAGATGCTTTTTTTTCATTATTTACCTCCTTATTAAATTGCTATGAAAAAATCCTAGCATTTCTACTAGTTATTTCATACTATTTATCTAGATCGTATTTATCTAAATCTTCTGCTATTTCAAGTTGTGACTTTATTATATTTTTGACTCTATTTTTATATACAGTAATATTCTTTTTTAAGAGCATTGCTTCATGCTCTGTCTTTTCAGCATTTAATAATGCTTCATGGACAATAGCATTAGCATTATTTCTAGCTTCTTCTACAATCATATTTGCTTCTTCTCTAGCTAAACTTTTGATTCTATCAGAAGTATCTCTTGCAGCCATTATTGCTTCAGTTACTTTTATTTCACTTACTTTCTCTTCTTTTAATTTTTCTTCTAATGAAGAGATTTTTGTTTGCAACATTGCATTTTCATTATTTAATTTTTCTAGTCTTTTTATTACTATATCAATAAATCTATTTACTTCTTCCATGTTATAGCCTTCATTAACTACAGTAAATCTCTTCATTATAGTCACCTACTTTATTACCATTCTAAATCTGGATCGTTTTTCTTTTTACCTTTTTCTTCGTCTTCAGAAATTGTTCCTTCAACATTAACATTCTTTGGAGTACATAAGAATATTCCTCCACCTATTTTTTGAAGATCCCCTCCAATAGCATATACTGTTCCACTTAAAAAATCTACTATTCTTTTTGCTTGATCGGGAGTTACTCTTTTCATATTGACAACAACAGTATTTCTTTTTTTAAGATGATCTGCTATCTGTTGACTTTCTGAATATGCACGAGGTTCTAAAAGAATCATTTTACCTGTACCACTTGGTATTGTTACTTTTTCAGCATCATAGTATTCATCTTCACTTACTTCGTCCATAACTTCTTCAGTTACAAATTTTTTTAATTTGTTTAATGCCATATTCATCTCTCCTATTCTTCTTAATTTTACCATATTTCTTTTTAAAAAACAATATCTTTTTTTATTTAATTACATTTTATATTATATTTATTCTCTTCATCTTTAATCATTTCATATTTAAATCCTTTGACACTACAATTATAAGTTACTAATACTTCACTTTCTAAACTAATTTCTTTTTTATTTATTGGATTAACTAATTCACCACCCAAATAACCAGCATCCACTAATGTCTTTAATTTTATTCCTTTAGTCTTATTATTATCACAATCAAAGCCTAACTCATACTTATTTTGATTAACATACATTTTAGCAGCACTTTCTATATTATCAATCATTTTTTCACATGATCTTTTTTTGTTTTCATTTATTAATACCATTACATTTGGTATTAGTATTAATGATAATATTGTTATTATAGCTATTACCATTATAACTTCAATTAAAGTAAATCCTTTTTTATTCATCACTATCACCATGATATAATATTTTTTCTAACTTACCAGGACAATTCATTTTATCACTTTCATAACTATCACCTTTATATAAATACATAACACAATTATTTTCAAATATGTATTTACCTGTATATTTAGCTTTATATGGGTATATTGGTTGAGCAGGATTAGTTATTTCTTTATTAAATTCATAATCTTTTTCTATATCACTAGTTATTATATCTAATCTACTCTTTTTAGTACCAAGTAGTGTTAAATAAGATCCTATTAAAATAACAAATAGAATAAGTAATCCATATAGAACTGCAGTTATTGCAAAACCTTTATTATTTAACTTCATAATTCCTCCTAGTAAGTAATTACTTTCTTATCTGTAGTACCTAACTTATTTTTATTTTCTTCTTTAATAACAATAGTATCAGGATTACCATCAGATATATATTTACTTTTCTTTAACATATTAAATACCATATCGATATCAAATTCTTTACCATTATTATCATAAGCTCGACATCTCTTTAAGAAAGTCTTATCAAAATCTTTATCAAAACATGATACTTCAGGTTCCCAGCCTACTCTTAATGCTGCTTCTGTTTCATATGTTTTTCCATTATAACTAGTTGATAAAACATATTTAAAATTATCATGTGTTTTTACATAAGGACTACCAAATGGTAAGGCTATTATTTTTACATATTTACCTGGTATTACTTTTTCTAACTCATCATATACATAAGCTATTTCTTTTTGTACTCTATCACTACTAGATTTTTTAATATCTAAATGCGTCTCTGTATGATTACCTATATCATAACCATTTTCTACCATCCATTTTAAGATTTTATCATTATATTCACTTTGATTAAATATGCCGCCATTTACAAAGAATGTTGCAGTAACAGTAGTATCAGGATGTTTCTTTTTAAATTCTTCTAGTATACCTACAGCGCTATTCTTATCAATAATAATATTACCTTTATCATCTAGTCCAGTAACTTTAATATTATCTTCATTACCATCATCAAAAGTAAGTATAATAGGACTCTTACCATAACTAGCTTTTACTATGCCATTAATATAATCATCTAGTCTAATCATTTCATAACCATTTTCATAATAAAATTCTAAGTCTTCTCTAAAAGCTTCTGGTGTTCTATTATAACCATCTTTATCGACATTACCTCCAACTGTACCAGTACTATTACTAGTCTTTTCTCTAATACCATGATACATCATAATAGGTACTTTGCCTAATTCATTAATACCATCACTAGCTAATTTATCTTTATCTAATTTACCAAGTGATACTACTACATCAATTGAAGTAACATCTTTAATACTATCTCCCTCTTTAATGCTTTGACTAATTACTTTGTCTTTCTCAATATTATCATTATATTCATAACTAATATTAACTTTAATATTCTTATCTTTACTAAAACTATTTACTTCTTCTAAAGTATTTAACTTTATCATTATATTTTTATCTTTTCTAGGTTCTATCTTATTATTCTTACTTAATATAAGTAAGCCTCCACCTACTAATAATATTAATGCTATTATAATTATTACTACTACTAAACTTCTCTTTACTCTAGTTTTCTTTCTCATAATTTATATCTCCTCTATTTATTTAATTATAATACATTTTTATACTTTTGAAAAGATATATTTTGTAAAGTATTGCTATTCTTATATAAATTTGATATAATGTATATGGAAAGAGAAATTTATCCATAATAAAAATGGGTAACACCTAGCTATGAAAGGTGTTCTCTCCATAAAGTATTATAGAGGCACCCCCCTGGGTGCCATCTTTTTATTTTCTGTGTATCATATTATCTATATAGACAATAGTGATAAGAGTAATCCAAGCAAATGCAAGGACTAATTTCATTACTCAAACCTCCAAAACCCCCAAGGGTATTAATAAAGGCCTTTTCATCATAGAATCACTCCTCTTCCTTGAGATAATCAAGAAATTAGAGAGACGCACCTTATTGGTGTTACCAAAATGATTGTACTATATTTATACTTAATAGTCAATATATAATTGGCTATTATTTTAATTTATATACACATACAATTGTTTATTTTAAAAACTATGAATATAGACTTTAAAATACCCTCTAAAACCTTAGGTTTAGAGGGATATTATTATATTAATTATTTTTTTAAATATTCAATTGCTTCTTTAAAGTTATCTACTCTTACTATTTCTAAATCATATTTATATTTATTCTTAGTCATAATAGCTTCTTCATAGTTAGCAGTAGGTACAAAAACAATTTTAACATTATCTTTAGCGGCTCCCATTATTTTATATTTTATACCATCTATTTCTCCTACTGTACCATCATATGATATAGTTCCAGTACCTGCGATTTTACGATCTTTAATGATATCTTCATCTGTTATAGCATTATAGATAGTAAGTGTTAACATTAATCCACCAGAAGCGCCTGATTCACTATTTTTAAATTTAATATCTATCTTTGGATCGATATCATAATCATACTCTGTTACTATTACTACTCCTACTACTTTTGAATTACTTTCAAGATATATTTTACTATTTACTTCTTTTTCTTTATTATTTCTTAATATCTTAAAAGTTACTGTATCATTTTCTTCTTTATTATTTATAATTTTTTTAATATCATTTACATCTTCACAAGTAGTATTATCAGCACTTAATATTATATCTCCTACTTCTAGGCCATTATCTTTGGTTCTAGCGATAACAACATTTTTCTTTTCTTTGATAGTTATACTTTTACCGGCCTGGGTATATGCTACCATCGTAGCTATATCTAAAGAATTATCACGCATAATAGTATTTCTTCTATTTATTTCTTTTACTGATTCATTAGATATTTGTCTTTCTTTGTTACTCTCAATATCATAACTTTTTAATTTGGCTAGTAAAAGAGAGGCTGGTGTTCCTTCATACTCACTTACATATAGCATATTTAAACTACCTTTACTTTTTTTATTATAATTATCCATTACTACTCTATCAGTTATATTTATAGTACCTCCTGGTGCCATAATATAGTATGGTAATTTTACATTAAAAAATAATACTATTAATATCATTAATATTATAAATTTATAATTTTCTTTGATAAAATTTTTTATTTTCATTATATCCTCCTTCTTTTTTCTTATGTTATATCATATATTAAATTATGAAAAAATATTCTAATTTAATTATTAATCTAATTACTTTTTTTATTTTAATTCTTATATTATTTAATAAAAACTTAGTATCCACTACTATTACTAGTTCTTTTTATATTTGGTTTAATACTTTAGTTCCTTCTATGCTACCGATGTTTATTTTATCAGATATTTTAATTAATTATAATTTTATTGAATATATTCCTAAAAGAATTACTAATTTTATTAGAAAATTATTTAATATTAGTAATAATTCTGTACTTATCTTATTTATATCATGTATATCAGGATTTCCTGGTAATGCTAGGGCATTAAAAGAAGCTTATGATCTTAATCTTATATCTAAAGAAGAAGTAGAACATCTTCTTTTATTTAATCATTTTCCTAATCCTTTATTTGTACTTCAGACAGTAGGTGTCTTCTACTTAAAAGATGATATATTAGGTATTATTATACTAGTTAGTATTTATATCTCTAATACTATTATTGGTATTATATATAGAAGAAAGAACCATCCTACTAAGGTTAATTATATAACTAATATAAATAAAAGTCAAAGTTTTATGAATGTATTTTCTAATAGTATTAAAAAAAGTATCAATACCCTTCTTATGATATCAGGAATTGTTACTTCTTTTCTTATTATTAGTACTTTAATTTGTCATATTTTAAATTTCGATGGTATTATAGCTATGTTTATTAAAGGAATATTAGAAATGACTATGGGTCTTAGTTTACTTAGTTATTTAGATATTAGTAATTTTATTAAGTTAATTATAGCTACTTTTATTATTTCTTTTGGAGGTATTTCTATTCATCTACAAATTATATCTATACTAGAAGATATTTCTTATTTTAAATATTTAAAGGGAAGAATTATCGGAAGTATTATTTCTTGTTTTGTTTCAGTAATCCTTTTTATAATTTTCTTTTAATTCTTTCTATATGAACCCAGTTGTTATCTTTGATATTTTTATTTAATAAATCTCTATTAATAGGTAAATTTATATCTAATATTTGTCTTAATTCGTTTATAAAAAGTAAATATAAATAATCTAGTTCACAAGTATTTATTTCGCCATTATTATATAAATATAAAAGATAATTGGAATAAGTATCTATTAAGAAATGGTTTATTCCTAAGAAGGCATCAGTTGCTTTTTCACTTTTAAAAATACTTTTTCGATAATTTAAAATATAGTCAGTTCTATATAAGAAATTTTTAATATTATTTATACTTGTAAAATTATTTAGTGTTCTTATTAAGTTATATAGATCAGCATGAAAATACATATCTCTCATATACCTTCTGCCTACTATTTTTTCTAATAATTTAACAATTATTATTTCGTATATATAGAGTGTCTCATTAATGTTTGCTTTAAATATTTCTATATTTTGATATTCAGTATATCCTTCGTTTAGGGCTTCTCCTAGTGAATGATTATTAGTTGTTTGACTAAAGCCATTATAAAATATATTTCTATCTTCATCATAATAAGAACTTAATGAATGTAATACTTCATGGGTTAATGAACTTCCTGAGTACCTACTGGTATATAAATATATACAATTCTTTTTTATATTATATTCTGCTATGATATTATTTGATATAATACTAAATATTAAACCTTTAATATATTCTTCTCTTACTTCTGTATTTGGTATATTACTATAAAGAAGTTTTATATTATCTTTACTAACATCATTTTTTATTGTTTGATAAATATTTTCTAAACGTTTTTTATATTTATTATCTAATATAGTAAATTCTATTGATTTATTTTTTTCTTTTATTTCTTCTGGTAATTCATATACTGCACATTCTTCATCTAAGCAAATGCCTCTCATTTATATTGCTCCTCATTTCTTGTTTATTATTATATAATAATATTAATAAAAAGGCAAGAAAAAAAGACTTATTAAGTCTTTAGTAAACAATTGGTGACCTGTATGGAATTCGAATCCATGAATGTTGCCTTGAGAGGGCAATGTGTTAAGCCACTTCACCAACAGGCCATAGTTATAATGTCTTTTTTTTTAAGACATTATTATTTTATCATATTTATTTTGTTTTATCAATAGTTTATTTATTAATTTTTATTACCTTTCATGAAAATCC
>CAKPIH010000029.1 GCA_934162325.1 uncultured Bacilli bacterium | reverse complement strand
TTGTCTTCTGTTTCTTTTAAGTCAGCTTGTAATGACATAAAGTTTTCATTAGCCTTTAATTCGGGATAGGCTTCAGACAAAGCAAATAATTTGTTTAATGCACTTGTTACGGCATTAGAAGCTTCTAATTCTTCGTTAATACCACTAGCAGTAGCCATTTTATTTCTTGCTTCAACTACTTCTTTTAGTGTTTTTTCTTCATGTTTAGCATATCCTTTTACTGTTTCTACTAAATTAGGAATCATATCACTTCTTCTCTTTAGTTGGACATCTATTTGAGAGAATTGATCTTTTGCTTTATTTCTAGCATTTATTAAACTATTATATACGCCAATAGCATAAAATACTAGAATAAGTAAAACTCCTACTACTATGATAATAATTATTGTTCCAATATCCATATTTTTCTCCTCCTTCAATTATTACAATTTAATGATATCATAATTTTATCTATTTGTAAATGTTTTATGAGTTTTTATTTTCTCTTTTTATTATATTTGAAGCTGCTACTACGGCATCACTAGAGGCTGTACTTAACTGGTAATAATCTTTTTTTATTACATCTCCTATTGCATATACTTTATCTATATTAGTCATGTAATTAGAGTCTACTATTATATAGTTATTTTCTTTATTTACATTAAATATTTCACTATTAGGAGTACTCCCTATGGCTAAGAATACTCCTTCTACTTCTAAGTTATCTTTATTATTTATTATTACTGAGGTTAATTTATTGTTATTTTGATTATACTTAGTTATATTACTATTATATAGTACTTTGATATTTTTAGTACTATTTACTTTATCTATTAAATATTTATCAGAGGTTAATTTATCTCTACGATGGATTATTATTACTTCTTTACATATTTTTGATAGATATAATGCTTCGGTAAGGGAAGAAGAGCCTCCTCCTACTACAGCTACTTTTTTATCTTTATAGAAGAAACCATCGCATAGGGCACATGTACTTATTCCTTTTCCTAGTAATTCTTTTTCATGTTCTAGAGATAACATTCTACTTTTTCTACCTGTTGCTATTACTAGATATTCGTATTTGATATTGTTATTTATTATTTTGTTATCTAAATCGATACTTGTTATTTTTTTATTTAATATTTTTACTCCTAATTTAGTTAATTGATTATATATATTCATGGCTAAATCAGGGCCAGATATTACTTCATAACCAGGATAGTTTTCGATACTTGGTATTTCGTTTAATACTCCTATATATTATTCCTATTATTCCTATTCCTATTAATATTATTGATACTATTTGACTTATTCTAAATACTCCTAAATATAGGCTATCTGTTCTTAAACCCTCTATTATTAATCTACCTATTCCATACCAGATGAAATATATATATAATAATAGACCGGTATGTTTAAAGTTATCTTTCTTTCTTACTATTAATAATATTATAAAACCTATTATGCACCATACTGATTCATATAAGAATGTTGGTATGTAGTAGAAGCCATTTATTTTCATTCCTTCAATAATAAAATTAGGAATATGTAAGTTTTTTAAGTGTTCATAGGTTGTTATGGCTCCATGGGCTTCTTTATTGATGAAGTTACCCCATCTACCCATGGCTTGACCTAATATTAGATATGGTACTAAGGTATCTAGGGTTAGATAGATGTCTTTGTTTTTCTTTTTGCAATAATATATTATAAATATTATTGAAGATATTACTGCTCCATAGATGGCTAAACCTCCTTCCCATATTTTAAAGATACTTAAGTAGTTTCCTTTAAATACTGAATAGTTAAATATTACATAATATATTCTTGCTCCTAGTACTCCTACTGGTATTAAATAAAATATTAAATCTAATAAGAAGTCTTTTCCTAGTCCATTCTTTTCTGCTTTTTTTGATGAGAAATATATTCCTATTACAATAGCTGTTATTATTATTACTGAATACCAATATATTGTTATTGGTCCTATTGTTATTAGTTCTCTATGCATTTTTATCACCATATATATAATATCATATTTACTTATAAAATTAAAGTAGAATTATAGATATTAGTTTATTTTTATATGAAATGCCTAGGTCATTTCATATTACTTATAGCCTAATTCTTAGTCTATAAGTAAACAATAATAAGATATTATATTTAGGGTGTAGACTTTCTAACTTAGATAAAATAAAGTAAAAGAAGATAATCTAGTATCTTCTTAAACTGTAAAAATTAATAACTAGGAAGAAATCTTCCTAGTTATTTTTAATTTTCTCAATATAATTATTTACTTTTGAAGACCATGTTGGATCTTCAGCATATTTAGGATTCATCTCATCAGCAGTCATTAATCCATAATCAACATATTTATTCTTGATATTTAAGATAAAACCGTAAATACCATCTTCTAATGTTTCAAAGGCTTGGTATTCACCACAACCAGATCCTTTTTGACCACCAACATTATTACATGTCTTTGCTAAATAAGAACAATTCCAAGTACATCCTGTTTCATGCATAGCTATTGCTACTGCTAGATATGGGTCTACTCCTAAATCTATTGAATACTTAGCAAATGATTCTCCTTTACCTGATAAATCTGATGATAATGTTCTATTTAACTTATCAGTTAATTCTTCGATAGTTAAATTATCATATACTTCAACTCTTTCAGGTACTACTTCAGTAGTAGGTTCTTCCTCGTTTGAAAGATTTAATTCTACCACTTCTTCTTTATATACTGACGGATTATATAATTCTTCCGTCATTACTATTTCATTCTTTTTGTTAATTTCATTATAGTAAAATAAACTTGATGCAAATCCTAAAGTTAACATTGAAGCCATTCCTACTCTAATGAGCGCGCTTGGTTTCATTTTATTCACTTCTTTCCGCCTTTTTGAAAAAGACGAGTTATATTATAGCAGATTTCACTATATTTGTCAAATTATGCTACTCTTCTGACATCAATGATAGGCATTATATACATGCTAGTTACTACTATTCCGACATTAGAATTTAAGGCATGAACTAGTTTTCCATCACCAATATATAGAGCTGCATGACATACTACTCCATCATAACCTGATACGATAATATCTCCTGGTTTGATGTCATTTAAATCAACATGTACACCAGCATAGGCTTGCTCTGGTGCTGATCTTGGCAGATATACACCATAGTTAGCAAATACTAATTTTGTAAATCCTGAACAATCTGTGCCATTAGTTAGAGAGTTACCTCCGTATACATAAGGACCTCCAACAAACTTTAAAGCATAGTTTACTACTTGATTTGAAATAATTTCGTTATAAGGAACTTCATTTTCACTATTTGCCGCTAGATTAATACTATATACTTCCTTTTCACTTGTTACTTCTTCATAAGTTTCAACTTGTACTTCTTCTGTTGTTTTTGTATCACTTTCTTTTTTTACTTTTTCATCTTGTTGCTTTAATAACTCTTCAGTAGGTAAAGATAACATTTCCATAGTTATGTCTTCTTTACTCTTTATTTCTCTCATAGAGAGCAATTCGTTACTTAAAACAACTTCTTGTTCGCTCCCCTTAATATTGCTATCGTAAAATGCATAACATAGAACTCCAAGTAATAGAGTCAGTGCTGCAATTTCCATTTTATGCTTTTTCACTTCTACACCTCATTTTTTTAGCGGACGTTTAATATCTTAACACAAATGGAATTCTTTGTCAAATACAAATTTATAAGCCCTTATAAAATAAGGGCTAAAGGTATTTTAAGAATTACTTGGAATTATTATAAATTATTAGGTTATGTTGGGCTCTAGTACATGCTACATAGAACAAATATTTGTCTTTTTCTTGGTACTTATTATCCTCATCAGTATAGATAATTACGGAGTCGAATTCTAGTCCTTTAGCTACATAAGAAGGAACCACTACTAAATCTCTTTTTATATGACCAAAACCATCTATTAGCATTATATCTAGATCATCTTTTAATAAGTTATATACTTCCTCAGCTTCACTATCATTTTTAGTAATTATGGCTATACTTTTGGAAGTGCTTTTTAAGTTATTTATGTCTGTTAAGAAATCATTCTTGGTAATATTATTTCTAAATATTATATCACTAGCCTTATCATTTCTAATTGCAGTAACATGATTTAAACCTAATATTTTATTGGTATAATCGATTATTTTACCAGTAGAACGATATGTTTTAGTAAGAGTTATATACTTGGAAGACTCGAAGATACTAGTTAATTCTTCTAATGAATCATATTTGTAATATGGATTAATTGTTTGATTTGTATCTCCTAAGATAGTATAATTACTTGTTTTAAATGTTTTTTTGATGATTAGATATTGAAGTTTATTGTAATCTTGCGCTTCATCTATTACTATTTCTTTTATTACATGGTTAGTATTAAAGCCTACTAATAAACTCTTTATATATAAGAAGATACAAGCATCTTCATAGTATAAATATTTATCATTTACTTTATCTTTATATTTAGAATATTCACTTTGATAGAAGTTATTAAATATATCTTTTAAATCTAGTTTTATATTTAGTAATTCTTTTAATTTTTTTTCTATCGAACTAGCATTCTTAGTACTACCTTCATAGTTATTGCTTGCTATTTTCTTAGAGATTTCTTTTATTCTTTCGAATAAAGGAAATCTATTATATTTATAATTTAACATATTATTTAATTCTTCAGTATCTATTTCAATAAAATTATCATATTCTAGTTTATTATTAAATTTAATAGTACTTAGTAAGTTATTTATATAGTTATCAATATCTTTTATTATTTCATCTGATTGTTTATATTTAACCATGTCATAGTTATCTACATTACCTTTATAATATCTAGATATAAAGTCTGTAAAGTTTTCTATATCTTTATATTCATTGATATTTTGACATAATAAATCATAGAAGGTCATATCATAGGTATTATCTTCTCCTAACTCTGGTAAGACATTAGATATGTACTCTGAGAATACTTTATTAGGAGTAAATACTACTACATTACTTGATGTTAAATTAGGTATTCTATATAATAAGAAGGCTATTCTATGTAAAGCTACACTTGTTTTACCTGAACCCGCTATTCCTTCAACAATTAGATTTTTATCTTCAGTATTTCTTATTACTTTGTTTTGTTCTTCTTGAATAGTATTAACAATATTCTTCATTTTATCTGAAGATTCTTCTGCTAATACTTCTTGTAATAGGCTATCACTAATATTTAAATCATTATCAAAGATATGTTTTAACTCAGCATCTTCTATTATATATTGTCTTTTCTTAATTATATTTCCTTTTATTATACCTGATGGTGCTTTATATGAAGCAGGACCTGTTTCATAGTCATAGAACATACTACATATTGGACTTCTCCAGTCATGGACATAATAATCTAGTTTATCTTCAACATGAGTGATACCTATATAGATATTATCTTCTTCTTCACTACCTTCTTCTTTAAATCTAATTGAACCAAAATATGGTTTATTTTGTATTCTAAATAATCTCTGAAGATAATTTCCTTTACTTTGCATTATTGATACTTGTAAATCTGATTCAGCCATCATGCTACGCATTTCATTAGGATCCATTTCGGTATGAGTATCCCATATTAGTTTTTTAAATTCTAATACTTTGGAATCATCATCAAATAATTCTTGTCCTAATTTAGATATTTTCTTTCTAATTAGACTTATTGTTTTGTTTAGATAATTTCTTTCTCTTTCAAATTCTTCTCTTTCAATCTTCATAAATACCTCCTTCATATAACGACGAAAAACTACAGTTATATATGTAGTTTCTCTAAAGATGAATTTAACTTAAGCAAATGTCTATTTAATTGTATTACTTTTTATTCATCTTGTCAATATTTTTTATAAGATAATTTATTTAACATTATACGGATAATTGATATGGACTTGAACTTGTTCCTGTACCTGATTTGATAGCTAATTCAGAATTTAGGTAAAGGACTGGAATAACCATAATTGCAGACGAGGTGGCATGATTATCAATACCTCCAGATGGATGAATAAACCACGCGGCATCTGCTGTATCGGAATTAGAAGTTAATAACCAGCCATAGTTATTTGTACTATTGTCAATAATTGAATGCACCCAGTTATTTGATGTACATGCACTATTATTATATAAATAAATATTAAGTTGTTCATTACATTTACTAAGATCAGTGGCATAGCCATAATCACTTGGATATGCTAGTGCTATCTTTCCTGTCCAAGTTGTAGGTCTTCCAGTATATACTGTCGCCCCTCTTTCATATCCATATATTTCATTTGGATATAATGTGCTATCATTCCATCCTCCTAGATAATATGTTGTATCGGATATTAGGTTTCTTGTTGTATTATTTTTTAAACCAGTCGATGTAAAATCACATGATGTAGTACCAAGGCTTGCATCTTTATAACAGATACCACTTGTTCCACTCCAATATAAACTAGCAGGTCTACTAAGATTGTTTATCATATAAGTATAACCACTATTTAATAACATCATTAATTTAGAAGTAGACCAATCATTTGCACCATAACCACTATTTGTTGTAGATGCTGTTGAATCCCAAGAATATTGTCCTATCATTTCGTTTCTCATTATCTTTACTTTGCCATCAAATACTCCTATTATTCTCCATGTTTCACATGTAGATGATGATTGGTTTGAATAATCAGTACAATTAAAATATATATAATTATTTGGTGATGCTCCATAATATCTAATATTACCACCTACATCTTTCATAAGACTATTTGTAGTATCATATTGATAAGTTTTACTGTTATTTGTTACTACTGTCTTAGTACTTTTGGTATATAAATCTGCAGTTTGTGTTGATAAAGTTTATTTTGTTGGTGATTTAATTTTATATGGATTACTTGAACTTCCTTTCGTAGATTCATCTACAATTGCATCTGATGTTAGATATAATGTTGGAAACATATTATAAGAATATAATGGTGATGCATCATCATAATCATTATTAAATATATCAACATTTCCACTTTCATTTACAATGTTTATCATATTACTATCATAATTATTAATAAGACTTGCCATTTTTTTCGTACCTTTAGAAAGGAATATCATCCAGTTATTTGATGTACAAGTACTATCACTATAATTTCTTAGTTGTTTTGCACATTTTCCTAAATCTGCAGCATAACCATAGTCACTTACATTAGGTAAACCTACATAAAATGAACCAGTAGTTTTAATCTCTTTATTGTATTCGACATTAACATAATCTTCAGTTGTACTTCCAATATTCCATGTAGAGTTTGATATTAAACTTTTCGTAGTACCAGCTTTTAAACCACTTGTAGTAAAGTCACAAGTTCCAGTAGTGTTATTTCCATTATTACATGTTCCACTTACACCATTCCAATATGTACTACCATTAGTACCAGTAAAATTTGGATTCAATATCTTCATTGAACTTGAGGTTGACCAAACACCATCAGTTTTATTATCCCAAGAATAAGCTCCTATACTTGATTCCCTAACTATTTTTACCTTGTCATCGAAGACACCTATTATTCTCCATACCTCACATGTAGATGATGATTGATTAGAATAATCAGAGCAATTAAAATATATATAGTTATTTGGTGATGCTCCATAATATCTTAAATTACCGCCGATATCCTTCATAATATTATTAGTAGCATCATACTGATAAGTTATACTATTATTTGTTACAGTAGTCTTTGTTGCACTATCATATAAACTTGTTATGTAAGAAGATAATGTTACAGATGTATCAACCACTGTTTTAGGTACCAAACCCATATTACTTGCTAATACAATGTCACTTTTACTAGTTGCAATACCTATTGTAACTGTTTTACTTTCTGTACTATTATTTTTAACAACTATTTCTATAGTACGTGAAGTATTAGCACTTGCAATAGTACCTGATGTTTCATTGTTAGTAGTAGACTTCACTCCAACTTCTACATCAGTAATATTATTTAAATACCATATTCCATATTTAACATTAGTGTTATTTCCACTATTGATTATAATAGTCTTTGTAAGTGCTTTTTTAGGATCAACTTGTAATTCAAAAGTTTCCATAACATCATTATTACTAGTTAAATTAGAACTAAGTGTAATCGGATTACTTATTTCAGCACTAGTAGTAAACATGGCATAAGTAGAACCTACTGCTAAACCTATTAATCCTATAGAAATTACTGCTATTAAATAAAATGTTTTTACTGATATTTTTTTCATATATACCTCCGATTGAAAGTAATGAACTATGCTTACTTTTTTATACTCTATATATATAATATCATAATTAATTAAAAAAAACAATAATAAAAAAGAAGATTATTCACTTACTGTGAAATCTTCTAATTTACCATTTTCAGTCATAATTTTATTTACCTTTTCCGATACTTTATTTAGTTTATCAGAACATTCTTTAGCTAATTTCATAGCTTCTGTATATTTATTTATTGCATCATCTAATGGTACCTCTCCACTTTCTAATTCTTTTACTATTTCTTCAAGTAATTTTATTTTTTCTTCAAATGTTAATTCTTCTTTTTCTTTAGCCACTTTATTCACCTACCTTTATTACTTTACTAGATACTTCACCATCTTTTAATGATATCTTTATAATATCTTCATTATTTATATTCTTTATACTAGATAATACTTTATTATCTTTCTTAATAATAGCATATCCTCTATTTAAAGTATTAAGAGGATTTAATACTTCTAATTTAGATATAATATGATCTAGTTTTTGACTACTATATTTATATAACATATCAGGATTATTTAGTATATAACTGTTACTATAAGTATATAGTTTTATTTTACTATTTTCAAGTATTTTATTAATACTTTTGTTTAGATTATCTATTAAGATATCTAATTTTTGTTCTTTAATTTCATACATAGTTATAGGTCTAGTTAAGATATAACTATTTTTTATACTTTCTAATCTTTGATAATTATTACTTATAATGTTATTTAAGGCTGTATTACTTCTAGTACTTACAGTATTTAAATAAGTTATTATTGTATTTATATCTGGTACTGCTAGTTCTGCCGCTGCTGTAGGAGTTGGTGCTCTTAGGTCTGCTACATAGTCAGATATTGTTATATCTATCTCATGACCAACAGCAGATATTACCGGAAGGGTACTATCATAGATGGCTCTAGCTACTACTTCTTCATTAAATGGCCATAAGTCTTCTAATGAACCACCACCACGGCCTACTATTAGGGTATCTATTCCATATATATCTTTTACTTCATTAGCTAGTTTTATTTTATTTGCTATATCATTAGCAGCGTTTTCTCCTTGTACTAAAGCTGGAAATAAAATAGTATTACATACGGGAAATCTTCTCTTAATTGTTGTTAATATATCTTTAATAGCCGCCCCAGTAGGAGATGTTACTATTCCTATAGTATTTGGTACTCTCCTTATCTTTTTCTTCTTATCTTTATCAAATAATCCTTCGGCTTGAAGTTTCTTCTTTAATTGTTCAAAGGCTACATATAAAGCTCCTACTCCATCAGGAGCCATATCTTCGACATATATTTGATATGATCCTGATGCTTCATAGACATCTATTTTACCAGTTACTAATACTTTCATACCATCGTATGGTGTAAATTTTAAATTCTTATTATTAAAAGAAAACATAACAGCCGCTATTCTAGATGTTTCATCTTTTAGAGTAAAGTAATAATGTCCTCTAGAATGGGCTTTGAAGTTAGATATTTCTCCTTTTAAATATACTTTTCTAAGAAGTAAATCTTCATTTATTATTTCTTTTATATATCTATTTACTTCAGTTATAGTTATATAATTATTATTCATATATTTACCTCTCTATCTACTTTATTTTATTTTTATTTCTTAACATTTCTAATATATTTCTTACTAACATATAATGTTTGCTATAAGATAAAAATATAATATTTTTAAAATTATCATCTAAATCTATTTTTCTTTTTTGTTCTAATTCTTTAATTAATTCTTCTAAGATAAATGGATTTAATTTATTATACATATTAATAAATTCTTGATAGTATTTATCTTCTTTAAGTAATACTTTAAGATTACTATAAATACTATTATCTACTTCTTCATTTACTCTTAATCTAGTACTAGTAAAATTAAAAGTTAAACCAAAATCTGAATATGGTGATAAATAGGCATTATCTTTACTTACCATCATTTCATAATTATACTCTCCATTATCATTATTACCTATAAGTAAATCTAACATATAATGTTTAATTACTTCACTATATATTTTGTTTACTAATTCTTCTTTATTTATATAATCTTTAAAATATATATCTAAAGCTATTTTAATATTATCTAAAGTCGTTTCTTTACCATTTAATAATTTATTAAACTTTACTAAACTATAACCTTCTCTACGATAATCTTTTGCTACTAATCCTTTTATCTCTCTAGTAGCAGTCTTTATAATCGTTGGTTCATAATATGTGTAATTTATGTTTAAGTATTCTGCAATCGAGTTTCCTAGTAATTCATAATACATTCTATCTACTTCTTCTTTAAAGAATAATTTTCTCTTATTAATATAAAAAGAACTTTTATATCTTCCTAAAGATGTAATAGTTTTATTTTTTATTAAAGCATCAAATGTTTTCTTGTAATGTATTATTTTATAATGATTATTCACTTTTGTCTTCTACTTCGTGATATATCTTATCTAAAACCCCATTTATCATTTTTGATACTTTTTCATCTGAATATTTTTTTGATAATTCAATTGCTTCGTTTATACATACTAAATTAGGTGTATTTGTATATAATAGTTCATATACTGATATTCTAATTATTGCTTGATCGGTTAATCCTAATCTATCTATTGTCCAATTTTCTAAATATTTAGATATATTATTATCTATATCTTCTATATTATTTAGTACTCCCTCTACTAACTCTTTTAAAAATTCTGTATTAATTATTTTACGTTCTTCTAGTGACATATTATCCATATATTCATCTATTACACCATTGGTTGTGTAATCTATTTTATTTTTTTTATATAGAAATATTTGATATAATACACGCATTGCGTTTTCTCTTGTTATTGTTCTATTTGCTTTCATTATTTCACACCTCCTTATCATTTTATCACAAATAAAAGAAAATTACTATATTAATAATGTAATTTTCTTTATTTTCTAAGTGATAATGTTTTATGTCTTTGGCGATCGTTATCTATTATTTTTATTATGTCTTGACCAAAATAATTTAAATATATATTTAATATGTTTTTATTATTTGTTATTTTATCTATGACTACTTTATATTCTTCATTACTGAATAATAACATTATAGTACGGAAAAGAATTTTTATATCACTATTTTTTGATTCTATTTCATCATTTATTATACTTTTATGCATTTTTTCTAAATGTAATTCTGCTATTTTTCTTTTTACTATTAGATAACTATTGTTACTATATCCTAAGGAAGCTGAATATAAAAGTGAATCTAAATAAAGACTCTTATCTGTTTGTAATCTTCTTTTACTAATACGTGTGATATTCTTAGGTTCTAATTTTGATATTATGATGTATTTGTTTGTTCTTAAAGTGTTTTTTTTATTTATAATAAAGGTATCTTTTATTTCTTCATCTAAAAAAGATAAATAAATATCTGTTCTTTCGAATTCTACTAATGACATTAAGTTATATACTTCTAATACTTTTTTTCTTACATTATTATTTAATTTTTCAGTTCTCTTACTTTCTAATAATCTATTTATATTTTTTTCTAAGCGATTTATTATATCATAAATAAAAATATTATCTATGTTTGTTTCTATTCTTTTTCCGGTAATATTTTCTTTTATTACTTCTAATTCTTCTATAGTATAACTATCTAATATCTTAGATTCTTCTTTTAGTATATTTAATAGCATTTTTAAATTAGTAGTATATTCACCACTTTCTACTTCACCATATATTTCTAACATTAGTAATCTGTAGTAGATATTAGATAATGTTATTTCTATTCTTAATAGATTATCAATATTCATAATTTCTTTCTCCTTAAATTACTTATATTATATCATACTTTATTTTAAAGTAAAGAAAAAGAAGTTACTTTGGACTTCTCTTTATTAGTTTAGCATGTACTACTGTTCTTTCAGTATCAGAATAGCAGGTACTTAATGTTAGTATTTTATCTTCAGTAGTTAAGTTGGTATTAAAATTATGGATACTTCTTTCTTTGATGGTATTTAAGAATTTTTGATAATCACTATCACTATTAAAATTTGTTGTTATGTAATATGTTTCTTCTGGTATTTTATATACTGAAAATATTTGCCACATAGTATTTTCTGTTTCAGTAGATAGTCTTATTATATGATTATCTTTATTATTATACCAATTTGATTTTAAGGTTTTAGATAACGAACCAAACATTGTCTTATCTAATCTGCTATGGGCATAAAGTATATTATTTTTATTAGATAAACTTTTATCATTTCGATAATCTAAAAATACCCAGCCAGCTTCATTGTATTTTTTATCAAATGAATGATCTAAATAATAGTTATTATCTTTTCCTTGAACATATGGATAATTTATATTGGTATTATTTACATTAATCCATCCAACGGTATCACTATTTTTTTCTTTCAATTTGTTTATATCTACATCTATTAAAGGAAATTTAATGTAATACCAATAATCACTAGTTGTATTTTCTTCTTTGTTAACTAGTTCGGTATTTTCATCATCTTTTTTTTCAGTTACATCTGCAATATTATTAATTTCATTAACTGTATCTTTTGTTTTTTTATTGTCTTTAAGCCATAATATTATTTTTAAACTACTTATAATTATTATAATAATAAATACTATAAGTAATACTATCCAAAGCCATTTGTTATTTTTTTTCTTTTTATTTTTAGGTTGTTTTTCTTCTTTTTCTTTATTAGAATCTAAATCTACTTTATAATATTTTGAACAATCTATTTTATCTAAATTATCAAGTATATTATTTGATTTATGTTTAGTAGTGTTGGTATCGTTATTATGTTGTTTGATAAGTTCTTCATTCCAACTATGGATAGTTGTATCTTTAGCATTAATGTAATTTAAATTATTATCATTACTGGCATGTCTAGGTATATAATCTTCATTTGTTGGAATGCTATTATAATTATTTTCTTTCACATTATCACCTATTACAATTGTACTAGATTTTTTTGATATTGTAAAGAAAAAGAATAGACTTTTTGTCTATTCTAATTATCTATTTGCTTTAGCTAATTTTTTTCTTGATACTAGTACTGCTCCTGCTGAAGCTAATCCTAGTGAAGCAAGAATTAATGCTAAATTCATATCATTAGTAGCTGGATTCTTTTCTTCTTTAACAGTTTCTTTTACCATATTTATATAAATTGTAGTATTTTCTGTAAATTCTTTAGAAAGATCTAGTTTTGATTTTGCTTCAGAGTCTGTATAAAATCCTTCTAATTTATATCCTTCTTCTACTTCTCCAATCAAGGCTTTTAATTCAGCAATTGCTTCATCATCTAATTTAGTTCCGACAGGTACTACTATTACTCCTACTTCATTTGTTAAATCTTGTACTTCTTTATCAATAATTGCAGCGAAGCTAATTGTTATTGAGTCTTCACTTAAGAAGTCATCTGATATTTCATTACTAAATACTCCACCAGAAATACTAATTGCATTTCTATTTTCTTGATTAGTTTTTAAGCCATTAGATACTACTAAATTTCCTACTTCTCCAGCAGAATTAAATTCTCCACCAGTTATTTCAATAGCTTCAACAGCAGTATCTGTTCTACTACCATATTCTAATAATGTGGCACCTTTTTTACTAGTAAATGTTCCATCCTCAATGTTTAAATTAACATGTCCATAATAACTTGCAGAATTTGTTTCTATTTGAATTGTTGATCCTGAAGGATTAATTCCATTTCCATATAATTCAGGTGAACCAACATATTCGCCTGTAGCAGTAAATGTTCCACCTTTAATATTAAATGTACCTGCTTTGATTCCAAGAGCAGAACCTTCTCCTACTACTGTAACACCATTTTCGATGTTCCAAGTACCGTTACCGGCACCATAAAGTCCAACACCGTCATTACCAACTGATGTTATATTAGCTCCATTTTTAATATTTATAACAGGAGCGTTAGTTGTATCTTTGATATAGCCATTTATTGTTATACCATTTTCTGTTGCGTTGATTTTACCTGAAAAGTTTACTACACCACCATAACTTTTAGTTTTTGTTCCATAAAATACTGAAATACCAGTATTTCCTTCCAAAGTTACATCTTTTTCTACTGTTAGTGTAGAGAATGGATCACTAGTTTCTGTTGAACTTGCCCAAACATTAACAGCAACATGAGTTTCATGTTTGATTGTTCCCTTACCTTTTATTGTTAAAGTACCATCTTCGATTACTATCGATTTATTTACAGGATTCTTTGTTCCTTCAACTAATGAAGGCTCAACTGTAATATTGTATCCGTTCAAATCTAAGGTAATGTTTCTGCCTCCATTTACCATTAATGAACTGCTACCACCTTTATGGTTTTCAATATTAGCTGTAAGTTTAATTGTGTCTCCACTTGCCGCTGTTGCAAATGCATTAATTAGTTCTGCATCTGTGCTAGCAGTAAGCTCAGCTGCTAATACACTTGGAACAAATAGTGCAAAAGCTGCTACTAGAAATAATAATTTCTTTTTCATTTTCTTTTTCTCCCTTTCTTAGATAGGTTCCCTATCCTTAAGTTAATTATATCATATTTAATGTTTTTGGCAATACTATTTTATATAAAAATATTTATTTTACATAAAAATTAAAAGAGAATAGACTTTTTGTCTATTCTAATTATCTATTTGCTTTAGCTAATTTTTTTCTTGATACTAGTACTGCTCCTGCTGAAGCTA